>JAFSNT010000162.1 GCA_017443295.1 Clostridia bacterium | reverse complement strand
GGTAGAAGGTAGGAAGTAGGAGGTTTTATATAGTCCTCCAAAGTGAACGAAGTCCGGTTTTCGTGTTTTTGTTTTGCAAAATAAACCTCCTACCTCCTACTTCCTACCTCCTACCTTTATAAATCCCAATTTGTAATTCATACGTAAACCTCGATATCTTTTCTTCCCCCCATTGCAGTTCCGGCGAAAAAGGCGTAAAATACAAAAGAAGTACAAAACGCACCTCAAAGGAGAGAGGCACCATGGACGGACAGGAACCCATTTTTCTCTGGCCCGGGGAAGCGCCCTACACGGCGGACAGCCCCGGCCAGGCCCAGCCATCCTTAAAACCTTTTCCCGTGGAAGGAGCCAGGGGAGCCGTCGTGGTCTGCCCCGGCGGCGGCTATGTGATGAAAGCGGATCATGAGGGCGATCCCATTGCCCGGATGCTGAATTTTGCGGGCATCGCGGCCTTCGTGCTGGATTACCGGGTGGCCCCCTGCCATCGGCTGGCCCCCTGGAGCGACGCGGCCCGGGCCATTCGGCTGGTGCGCTCCTTCGGGTATGCGCGGGTGGGCATTTTAGGCTTTTCCGCCGGGGGCAACCTGTGCTGCACCGCCGCCGTCCATTATGATCGGGGCAATCCTGAAAGCGCCGACCCGGTGGAGCGCTTCTCCTCCCGGCCCGACGTGTTCATTCCCTGCTATCCGGTGGCTTCCTTCGGGCCATATACCCACCTGGGCAGCCGCCAGAGCCTGTTAGGCAATGATTGGGAGAATGAAGAGATTGCCCGCTGGTATTCCGCCGAAGAACACGTGACGCCGGACACGCCGCCCGCCTTCCTGTGGCACACGGCGGAGGATGACTGCGTGCCCGTACAGAACAGCCTGAACCTGGCTAAAGCATTGGCAGACAAGGGCGTGCTGTTCGAACTGCACGTGTATCCCAAGGGACATCACGGCATCGGCTTAGGTTCGGAATTTGGCCCCGCCGCCGGATGGGGCGGAGCGCTGTGCCGCTATCTGCTGGAAAAGGGGTATGGACGATAATGGAAAAGCAAAACGCGAAGCTGTTTACCCCGGACTGGTGGAAGCAGTTCGGCTGGCTGAATTTGGGCACTGTGATCCTGGCGGTGGGCGTGTATTTCTTCAAATTCCCCAACCACTTCACCACCGGCGGCGTCAGCGGTATTTCCATCGTGGCGGCCCACTATATCCCCAACCTGACCACCGCCACCCTGAATATGATCCTGAACGTGGTGCTGCTGATCGTCGGCGCGGCCTTCCTCGGCAAGGGCTTCGGGGCGAAAACGGCCTATTCCGCCCTGGTCTCCTCGGGGCTGACCCTGCTGCTGGAAAAGCTGGTGCCCATGTCCGCGCCCATGACCAGCCAGCCGGTACTGGAATTGATGTTCGCCGTGGGCCTGCCCGCCGTGGGTTCGGCCATCCTGTTCAACGTGGACGCCTCCTCCGGCGGCACCGACATCATCGCCATGCTGGTGAAAAAATATTCCCATATGAACATCGGCCTGGCACTGGCCATCGCCGACCTGATCGTGGCGATCGGCGCGTGCTTCGCCTTCGGCATGGAAACGGGGCTGTTCTCCCTGTTCGGGCTGTTCCTGAAATCCTACATGGTGGACGCGGTGATGGATAACCTGCGCACCTACAAGGTGTTCCAGATCATCACCGACAACCCCGACCCCATCTGCAAATTCATCATGGAAAACCTGCACCACAGCGCCACCGTCATGGATGGGCGCGGCAGCTTCACCCATGAGGACCGCAAGATCATCATGACCGTCATCAACCGCTCCCAGGCCATTCGCCTGCAATTGTTCGTCCGCGCCACCGACCCGCACTCCTTCATTGCCATCACTTCCTCCAGTGAGATCGTGGGCAAGGGCTTCCGGGGCATGAGCGAATAAAAAGCAATTCCGCCCACTTGTCCAAAACCCCGCCTCAATTGTCGCAAACCGGCCTTTCACCGCGCAGGCAGACATGGTATACTTTTCCTGTACAAAGGAGGATGTACCATGAAATTGACCGTGCGGCTGATTATTTGGGCCGTGGAGCTTCTGATGACCGTTGGCGGGGCGGTTTCCATCGTGCTGCGCCGCAAAAACAAAACAGTGGGAAAGTTTACGGTGGAAACCCCCAGAGGGTTTGACATTTTCTTCTTTGTGGCGGGGGTGCTGTTTTCCCTGCCCACCTTCCTTTCCCGGGATCCGATGGCCCCCTTGTTCTGCTTTTTATCCCTGCCTGTGCTGTATGCCGCGCTGCTGGCGGCCAATCAGCGGATTCGGTGGGATACGGAGGGCTTCTGGTATCGGACGGCGTTCCGGCGGGAAATCCGTTATGACTTTGCGGATGTGCGCCGGATGCGGCCCGTCGGCACGGGACACGCTGGATCGGATCTGTTCGTGAACGTGGACGGGCGGCGTTTCCTGCTGGATGAATATACGTTCTGGCAGCGCTTCGCCGGCGCGTACAACGATTGGCGCACGCGGAATCAATTGCCCGCCTGGGATCAGGAGCAGCGGGACCGCTTTCTGGAAAAGTACCGCCGCCACGGGTTCTTCCGGAAAAAACTGGACAGGATTCCCCTCGGACGTTTTATGCTTTGGCTGCTCCTTATTTTTTGCATGCTCCTTGGAACCGCCGCTGTTTACGGCATCGTTACCGCAAAGCAGCCGATCTATGATGTATACGGAGCCGTTGCCCTCGCTGTCTGCGTCTATCTTCCCGGTGGGTATCTGTACGCCGTGGCTCATTTGGATGATAAACCCCGCCTGATCCGGCGCTATGTTACAGGAAAAATCCTGCCCGACCCGGACAGGCCCAGGCCTGCGAAACGAGTCTATCGAAAAAAGAAATAGGGGCTGCTGCGAAAGGCAGCCCCTTGTTTGATGCAATGCGTTTCAGACCGTTCCTTCCCGGAAGATATTTAGCGGAACAGCCCCCAAGAAAAAGAAAGCTCTCAAATACGGGCAGCGTTCCCCGTAAAGGGATGATTTTTCGCAAAAGCAAGCGCTTCTTCACGAATGGATTCAGGAGATTTCGCGTCAAAATAGGAACGCTGCCATTTTGTATAATCAAAGCGTTCCCGAATAATTGCCGCAATAAACGCTTCTGCTTCAACTGCTCCCATTTTCTCGGTGAGATATTGCATCCCTTGATTCATCAATTCCGCAGTGGTCAGCGTCATTTCATTCATCCTCCATTTCTGAGATAAACTCGATGGGGTTTACCATCTTGATGTCGTCTCTCTTGTGCTTTAGCAGGCGAATATCCGTTGAGATAAAATAACTGGACCCAGAGAGAATCGCGGATGCCACATGGCATGCGTCCTTATACTTCACTCCCGCGCGGATCAATTCGGTAGTCTTTTCTTCCACATCTTGAAGACGGTTCGTGTCAACATAGTATTGGGCGTTCTCGTTAATAAAATCGAGAATCGCATTGCGCCGCATTTCAAAAGGATTCTGTCCGCATTCATAGCGCAGCATATAGGATGCGGCAAGCTCCAGCTTTTTCTGACGAACGAGCGCCTGAATGTGAAGCTTTGCCTGCGTCTCCAACGATACTTTGAGCTGTGATTGGTCGTCATAGGGACGATTGTAGCAGCACATATCAAGGTAAACTTTCAAAGTATCCACCTCCAAACGTCTCCTTGATGTATCCTGATTATAGCACAAAAAGCGAAGCAAAGCAACGAAAGACTTTTGGGTAAACCGCATGAAAAAGACCACCGTACCTGCAGCGTGGGGGAACTGATAAAGGCATAGAAACAACGCAACACGGGAATGCTTTCACACAAAACCGTCCCCGCAAAACGACGAAACAGCGCCTCTTCCGCGCGGGAAAAGGCGCTGTTTCGTTTCTGTCCGCTTAGTCCAGCACCGTCAGGGTAGAGCTTGACAGGGCGCCGCCGGCCACGGTGCCGGTGAGCAGCACGGTAGTGCCGATGGCGGGAACGGTTTCCTTGGTGTTAAAGGCGATCTGCCAGGAACCGTCATAGTAGGGATCCTGGAGGAGGGTGGGGGAAAAGACGCGGGCATAGGCGGAGAAGGTTTTGCCCTCGAAGACTTCCGGGAAATAATAGATATTCAGCACCTGTACCCGCTCTAAGGTATCGCTGAGGGTGTACATGTCCAATTCCTGGCCGCCGCCGGTATACCGGCTTTGAACGGTGATTTCGGGATTGGTGAGCCAATAGCCGTCCAGAGCGTCATCGGAAGCGCCGAAGGTGCCCTTCACGCTTACCAGTGACCCGCTGGCGGGCAGGTTTTGGGGATCGTCGACCTTGATTTCCCACTGCCAGTCGCAGCAGCGGGTATTATCCAGATAGCCCCACACGTAATAGCGCGTCATTTCGCTGAACGCGTCGTAAATCACGCCGAACACGCCCTGCTTGGTAAACTCCTGGCCCGCGTACTGGTCGCCGGTCTGGTTGTAGAAGATATTCTGATACAGCAAATATTCCATCTGATTCAGCACCACGGGCACCTCAGCGGACGAGGGGCCGCCGCTGTCCGCGCTGGCTTTTTCACCGCTTCCGCAGCCCGCACACAGGATCACCGCCGCCAGCAGCAGGGCCGCCAGCAATAGCCGCTTGTCTTTTCCGTTCATGGTTTCACGCCTTTCTTGCGCCCACGCCCAACCGGGCCAGGAGGCTGAATATGAGAAACGCCGCGATGTCCGCCGCCACGATGGTGGAACCCACGGGCGTTTCGGTCAAAATGGAAATCAGCATGCCAAGCAGCGCGCAGCTGACGGACAGCACCGCCGAGCAAATGGTAACGCCCTTGAAGCTGCGGAACATGCGCATGGCGGAAATAGCGGGAAAAATGATCAGGGCGGAAATGAGCAAAGAGCCGACCAGGTTCATGGCCAGCACGATGATCACGGCGATCACCACCGCGATCAGCAGATTGTAGGCTTCCACGTGGGTGCCCGCCGCGCGGGCGAAGTCCTCGTCAAAGGTGACGGCGAAAATCCGGTTGTAAAACAGAATGAAAATCACCATGACGGCCACGGACAGCCCCACGCACAGCCACACCTCCGTCGCCGTAAGCGTGAGGATGGAAGCGGAGCCAAACAGGGAGGTACACACGTCGCTGCTCACGTTGGAGGACTTGGGGAACAGGTTCAGCAGCATATAGCCCATGGCCAGGGCGCCCACAGAGATCATGGCGATGGCCGCGTCGCCCTTGATGCGGGTGTTCTGGCCGGTGCGCAGCAGCAGGATGGCGCACAGAACGGTGACGGGCAGGATGAACACCATGTCGTTGTCGATGATGAATTGAAGCACGCCCGAAAGATTCCCTTCAAAGCCCGAACCGCCCAAATGCTCCTTCAATTCCTTGAGTACCGGCCCCAGCACTCCCGCCACGGCCATGGCCCCGAAGGCCACGTGGGAAAGGCCGTCGCCGATGAAGGAAAAGCGCTTGAGTACCAGGGTGACCCCCAGTAGGGAGGAACACAGGGCGATCAGCGTGCCCACGATCAGGCCGTGCTGGACAAAGGAAAAGTTCAAATACATGGAAAGCTGGTCGATCATTGGGCCTGTCCCCCTTTCGCGGCCAGGAAGCGCCGGGCCAATTCGCTGTTCAGGTAATCCCCGGTGGGGCCGAAAAACGCGTCGTGGCCGATGTGCAGGATGTGGGAAGCGTAGCGCACGGCGGAGGCGATATCATGGGAAATCATGATGACGGTCACCTTGTCCTCCCGGTTCAGCTTTTCGATCAGCTGATACAGCTCCAGCGTCACCTTGGGGTCCAGGCCGGTCACCGGCTCGTCCAGCAAAAGCAGCTTTTGGGTGGCGCACAGGGCACGGGCCAGCAGGACGCGCTGCTGCTGCCCGCCGGATAATTCCCGGTAGCAGCGCCGGGCGAATTGGGTCACGTTCATTTTTTCCATGTTTTCCCGGGCCAGGGCCTTATCCGCTTTGTTATAGAAGGGCCGCCTGCCCGCCCGGAACTGACAGCCGGACAGCACGATTTCCCACACCGTGGCGGGAAAATCCTTCTGCACCGCCGTTTGCTGGGGCAGATAGCCGATTTCGCTGTTTTTAAGGCCGTCGCCCCACGCGATGCTGCCCGCCAAAGGCTTTTGCAGCCCCAAAATGGTTTTCATCAGGGTGGATTTGCCCGACCCGTTTTCGCCCACGATGCACAGATAATCCCCGGCGGAGACGGAGAAATTCAGGCCCGTCAGGATCGCGTGCCCCTCGTAGCCCAGGGACAGATCCTTGCATGTCAGCTGCGCCATAAAACGCTCTTGCTCCTTTATAGACGGAATACCGCCGGAGACCGTTTCCGGTCTCCGGTCGGCAGCTTTTGATCAGTTCAGCGCTTCTTTCAGCACTTCCAGATTGTTTTCCATGATGGAAAGATAGCTCGCGCCCGCCTTTACGTCCTGGGCGGTGATGCTCTGCATGGAATCCAGCGCCAAAATCTTCTGGTTCTGGGCTTTGGTGGCCTGTTTTACGGTTTCGGCGATGCGGGACTTGGGATGCTCGATGGTCATCACGGCGGGCAGGCCCAATTCGTCCATCTTCGCGGCTAAGAACACGATGGTCTGGAAGCTGGCCTCGCTTTCGGCGGAGCAGCCGGAGAAGGCGGCGAAGTAGGCAAGGCCGTAATCGTCCGCCAGATAGCGGAAGGGGAAGCGATCGCCGAACAGCAGGGTGTCATAGGCGGAAGCGGCCACCGCTTCGGCATAGGCCTGATCCAGGGCGGACAGCTTTTCCGTGTAAGCGGCCAGATTGCCTTGGTACAGGGCGGCGCTGTCCGGGTCGATTTCGCAAAGCGCGTCCGCGATCACCCGGCACAGGGCCTGGGCGTTGCGCAGGCTTAGCCACACATGCTCGTCCATTTCCACTTCTTCATGTTCATGCTCATGCTCATGGTCGTGTTCATGATCGTGGTCTTCATGGTCGTGATCGTGATCCTCGTCTTCATGCTCATGGTCATGCTCGTGTTCGTGTTCCATGCCTTCCACCAGTTCCTCGGCTTTGGCCTGGTCGCCTAAGGCTTCCACCAGATTCACGGTGCGCATGTCGGGGTTCATGGCGGTGGCCAGCACGTCCTCGATCCATTCGTCGCTTTCCCCGCCCACGAAAATGAACAGGTCGGCGGTGCTGACTTTCAGAATGTCCGCGGCGGTGGGCTGGAAGCTGTGCAGGTCCGCGCCGGAATCCAGCAGCAGGATCAGGCCGATTTTGTCCATGTTTTCACCGGCGATTTGACGCACCCAGTCATAGATGGGGAAGATGGTGGCGACCACGCTGATTTTTTTGTCCTCCGCCAGGGCGGCGCAGGGCAGCAAGGACGCGGTGAACAGCAGCAAAGCCAGAACGGCGGCAATCAACTTTTTCATGGGATGTATCCTCCAAGCTCGTCAATTTTTTGGAAAACCGGTATAAAAAAATACAAGGCGATTTTGCCGGGGTACAGCTTCCCCTTGGCGCAAAACTCCTTGCAATACGGTTTTCCTCAATCGTTGAGCCGGACCTTCCAGCAAACCAGGGTGCCGAAGGCGGAACGGCGCGCCGCTTTCAGGGCATAAATGGCCCGAAGCAGCGGCAGCAGGCAGGCGGCGAACAGCGAAAGGAAAGCGCACCGGGCCATAACCCGCAGCAGGGCCACGGTCTTGGCGATGGATTCGCAGATTTCGCACGTTTCGCCACAGCAGGCATGCCCCTCCTCCAGCACGATGAAAGCGGAAGAAACGGCCAGCGTCAAAAGCAGGCCCATGCACAGCAGCAGCGCCGTTAAACGCTTCCGGTCACGCATACGTCCGTTTCCTCCTTCCGTCGATCCGTTTCTTCGTTTTCGGAACGGCTTGCGTATCGCCCGAAAACTGTCTTCATTTTATCCATGGAACGCGGTTTGTCAATACGCTAATGATGATGAAATTGTAAAAATCCGCGGGATACAGAGAGAAAACAGCCCGGTTCCCTTTATTTTTCGAGTATCCGCTCCCGGAAAGCGTCGATTTCTTCTTGGGGGATATGCAGGGCGTCCGTCAGGAAATGTTCGCCCATGGCGTCCCAGGCGGCGCGGAGGTAGCGCTCGTCGGCCACGTATGCCCGGTACACGCTGCGGGCGAAGACCTCACCCCGCAGGGGCAGCAGCCGTTCATACACGCCCCGGGCGCGGAGCAGGCTGGTGCGGTTGGTCTCTAAATAATCCCGCAGGATAGCGTCCCGATCCACGCCTAAGGCTTCCAGCACCAGGGCGGCGGTCATGCCGCAGCGGTCCTTGCCTTCGGTGCAGTGCCAAAGGATGGCGCCCCGGCTGTAATCCCAGGTGAAAATCTGATGCAAGGCCCGGGCAAAGCCCGCTTGGGTTTCGGGGCGCGTGACCATGAGGCGGTAGAGAAAGGCCATATCGGGAAATTCCTTTTCCTCCGCGCCCTGCTCGTGGGTGATGCCCGCCCGGAGATCGTCGATCACCGGAATGGCGAAGTAATCGAAGCCCTCGGCGTGATCGGGCTTTTCCAGGCGCTCCTGATTGGTGCGCAGGTCCAGCACGGCGGCAAGCCCTTCTTCGCTGCGAAGAAACTGCAAATCCTCCTCCGACGCGCCGCCCAAATGGGCGGAACGGATGAGACGCCGGGGCCGGATGACCCGTCCGTCCGCCGTGCGCATCCCGCCCAAATCGCGGATATTGCGAATGGTCGTCAGCAGCATGGGCTTCATTTGTTTTCCCTCCAATCATTTTGTTGGTTGGCAGGATATTTGATAGATTTCACTTATAGATATTTTCGGGTTTTTCGGCGGTACAGTTGCGAATCCGGGGGAAACGGCCCTTTTATCAACGCGGCTTTATGCGTATTGCTAAAAGAGAGGTTTCCCCCGCAATGATTTTACATTGAATTGTCTCAGCCGATTTCCGCGCCGTCGGGCATGATGGGGTCGGCGGTGAGCAGGCGCAGGGTCTCGCTTCCGTCCTCGTTCACCTTCACGGCAGAGAGCAGCATGCCCTGGCTTTCGATGCCCATGATCTTCCGGGGGGCCAGGTTGGCGAGCAGGATCAGCTTCTGGCCCACCAAATCCTCGGGATTGTGGAACTTGGCAATGCCGGACAGCACGGTGCGTTCCTCGTCGCCCAGGGACAGGCGGAATTTCAGCAGCTTTTCGCTCTTTTCCACCCGTTCGCAGGTAATGACCCGGGCCACCCGCAGCTTGATCTTCTCGAAATCGTCAAAGCCGATGCAGCCTTCGGGGATTTCCACCTTTTTCTTTTCCTTCTTTTCGGGCTTCTTTTCTTCCTTCTTTTCAGGCGCGGGCTTTTCCTCTTTCTTTTCTTCCTTGCCGCTTAAGGCTTCCAGTTCCTTTTTCACGTCGATGCGGGGGAACAGGGCTTCGCCTTTGCATACCTTGATCCCGGCGGGCAGCGCGCCGAAGGAAGAAAGGGAATCCCAGGATTTAAGCGTCTCGTCTTGTACGCCTAACTGTTCAAAGATGCGGGCGGGGGTGGAGGGCATGAAGGGCTGAATCAGCACGGCCACGAAGCGCACGCATTCGGCCAGGGTCAGGAGGACGTTCGCCAGCCGATCCTTCTTCTCCGGATCCTTGCCCAGCACCCAGGGCTGGGTCAGGTCGATGTACTTATTGCATTCGCCGATGACCTTCCAGATTTCCACCAGCGCCTGGGAGAACTGCAGCTTGTCCATCTGCTCGGACACCAGGGCGGGCAGGGCGGCGCAGTGTTCCTTCAAAGGATTGTCCAGCGCTTCGTCCACCGCGCCCGTCCAGGCGGGAGTCACGCCGTCGAAGTACTTTTCGATCATGGCCACGGTGCGGGAAACCAGGTTGCCCAAATCGTTGGCAAGATCGGCGTTCATGCGGGTGAGGAAGGATTCGTTGGTGTAGTTGCCGTCCGCGCCGAAGGGCATTTCGCGCATGAGGTAATAGCGCAGGCTGTCCACGCCGTAGCGGGCCACGATGGGCTGGGGATAGACCACGTTGCCCTTG
>JAFSNT010000161.1 GCA_017443295.1 Clostridia bacterium | reverse complement strand
TACCGGGGTTTCCCCCGGCGGTATCTCTCTGTTGCACTCGCCTTGGAGTCGCCTCCACCTGCCGTTAGCAGGCATCCTTGCCCTGCGGTGCCCGGACTTTCCTCACGCCCTTGCGGGCCCGCGGCCATTCAGCCGCCTTTGCCACGGGCACATTATACCGCGAAACGCAGGGATCGTCAATCCGTTTGTTTTTATCCCCCAAAGGCAAATCGCGCGTTATTGCGCCTTAAAAGGGATGCCGTTTGATGCGGCATAGCTTTGGGCTGTTGAATTGGGTTTTCCATAAATGGTCAGTTTATCGCATCCGGAAAATGCATTAAAAGCAATGTTAGTTACACTTTTCGGAATGGTCACGCTGGGCAGACTGCTGCATTTATAAAAAGCAAGTTCGCCAATGCTGGTCACGCTGTCTGGGATGGTTACACTGATCAGGCTGCTGCATTCATAAAAAACATAACTGTCAATGCTGGTCACACTGTTCGGGAGGGTCACGCTGGTCAGGCTGCTGCATCCAGAAAAAGCAGTACTGCCAATACGGGTCACGCTGTTCGGAATGGTTATGCTGGTCAGGCCGCTGCATCCATAAAATGCAGCATTGTCAATGCTGGTCACACTGTTCGGGAGGGTCACGCTAATTAAACTAACGCATTTCTCAAAGGCTCTTTTGCCGATAGATAATACCTTATAACCATCCAGAACCTGCGGTATCACTAATTTGGCAGATGTTCCAATATATCCAGTAATCTCAATTTCACTTTTGGAAAGCTTCGTATAAGTAAATGATGGCCCCAGAGCTAGTCCTAATTCGGCGGTCAGCGTGTCATTCTGAGCCTGCAACGCCTTTATAGCGGACTGGGACTCCGACAGTTGAGCGTTCAGGCTGCTATTTTCTGTGTATGCACCATTCAACGCTTCCAGCGCCGCTTCCTTTTCGGCGGTCAGCGCGCCGATTTGTTTTTTTTGCTCCGTCAAAGTGGCCTGAAGCTCCGCCAGTTTGGCGTTCATAGCGTCTTTTTCTGTGGAAGCTGTATTCAACGCTTCCAGCGCCGCTTCCTTTTCGGCGGTCAGCGTGTCGATTTGCACTTGCAGCTCCGCCAAAGCGGTCTGCAGTTCCGCCAATTGGGCGCTCGCGCTGTCTTTTTCCTGCTGGAGCTGGTTTTTCAGGGCGTTGATCTGCCGCGTGAGCTCGTCGTTCTGTTCCTTTAAGTTGATCCATGGCGCGGGGCTGCCGCATCCGCCGCAATAATTCCCGGTATTGCCTTTCCGTCCGCAATCAGGACAATCCCACGCGGTGTGTTCGCACATCGCTGCCGAAGGAAAGCAGCCAAGCGCCAATACAACGGCAATGAAAGTGCACAGGATGGTTCTTCTTGCTTTCGTTTTCATTTTTTTGCGCCTCCAAGGTTCATTTTCTCCGCGTTATTTGTCACCGGGGTTATGGCGCTTCGCGCCGCAACTCTCACAGAATACCGTCTTTTCATCATACAGTGCGCCGCAATTGGAGCATTTCCATTTTCCCGTTTCTATGCCGCAGTGGGGACAAGAATTTTCGCCAAAGGGAATGCTTTCCCCGCACTCGATGCACAGCCTCGTTTTACCGCATTCTGTGCAGAACGTTTTATCGAATGTGTGAATCGACTGGCAGTTTGAACAAGTCCACGATCCTTCCTCCGGGCTGGTGTCTTTCGACGATCCGCAAATTGCGCAGAAAGTATTTTCCGCCGGGTTTTCTTTACTGCATATACTGCATTGCCACGACTCGGCGGCTGGCGCGCTGGCCGTCTCAACCGCCGAAATTAACGTGGGTTCAGGCGTAGGTTCAGGCGTAGGTTCAGGCGTGGGTTCAGGCGTGGGTTCGGGCGTGGGTTCAATCGTGGGTTCGGACGTGGGCGCAATTGTTTCGTTCTCCTGCTGCGGAGGCGTCGGGGGTGCTGGAGGTTTCCGAAGGAAAAAATAGCAGAGGGCCGCGGCAAAGAGGCATACGGCAATCACAGCAAGAAGAATACGCTTCTTTTTTCTCCTGATTGCTGCATCTGCCGTTTTTTCGTATTCTTCCAGTTTTGTTTTCAAGGCGGCGGGGGCGAATTTCATGGCCTGGCGGAAAGCGGAATTGGCCATGAGGGGGTGCTTTGCGTTTTTAAAATCTCCCGGCTTCGTGATCTTTTCCGTCGCCATGGCCTTGCAAAGCCAGACTTCCGCGTTTTGGGGCTGTTCCCGCAGCATTTCATCCAGCAATTTGTTCGCGTTGGCAAAGTCTCCGTCCTGGAGATAAATCAGGGCCAGATCATAGCGGGAATCCGTCTTTTTGAATTCATGATTCAGTCTGGATTTCACATCCTTAATAAAGTCGTCCTTCATTTCATAGCCCTGGATAAACCGGTTTTTGAAGGCGTCGGGCAGGTCATCCGCGCGGTGGAACAGGGGGATCAGCAGCTTTTTGTCCCCTTCCCGCGCGTCCGCGCGCTCCAGAAAACGCCGCCATTCGCTGCGCACCCAGGTGCTGTCAAAATATTCTTTTCTCGTGCCCAGGGCCAGCATCACCCGGCTGGATTCGATGGCTAAATAGATGGCGGCTTCGTAGTTGGCCCCCGCCTTTTCTTTCAGGGAAATGGGCGCGAAAAACACCCGGTAATCGCTCCGGGTCAGCTCGGTATAAATATCTTCAGCGATCCTGCTGTCCTCTGTCCGACCGCCCTCCGGGGCCGTTTCCTTATAGCAGAGAAACACGTCGTAGGGCTTTTCATTCCTGCTGCGAAGCAGGCGGATTTCCGCCTGAATCTGGTCGATGTATTTCGCGTCCCGCTCGTATTCCGCCCGCACCTGGGGATCGGCTTTTTCCAGAGCGTTTTTGTATTCCGGCTCGTCCCGGAAGGAGGAGTTGACCGAACGGCGGCAGGTGATCCGCCGTTCCCTGTGGTTTTCGTTGTTGTCCTCCACATACATGACGCCATATTTGCACAGCAATAAACCCCACCATGCTTCATGCTCATCCATGGTTTCGGACAGTACTTCAAGATATCGGTTGTGCGCGTCCTGAAATTCGCCCCGATCCCGCAAATCATTGGCGAATTTCAATAAATCCGTCTTTTCCCTGCTGCTTTTGGGCCGCTCGTTGTACCGTTCGCACCAGCGGCACCTCATCAGCTTTTGCCCCGCCGGAAAGATGATCTCTCCGCCGCATACGCTGCACTTCGTTACCGTTTCGCTGTTCATCGTTTCCCCTGCCCACGCGTCTTTTGCAGTTATTTTTCCTGATGAATCAGTTGCGGCATATAAAAGAAATTGATAAAAAAGCCCCGCACCTGATGCCAATTTCATTATAGCATCATATGCGAGGCTTTTCAATCAGGACGAGGATTTTATTTCCAGTGATTCAGCTGGGACAGCGCCTGATCGTACTGGGCGCGCCGATCCTGCTCCTTTAGCTCTTCCGGGTTGGGCATATGGGCGATCAAAAAGTCGATCAGCTCCGCTTTGCTCTGGTACACGAAATTTCCGTCCGTGTAGCACCATTTGCAGTATTCCTCGTTGAAATCGCCGTTCGGCTCCCGGCTGATCACATCGTCCTCATACAGCGGCATGCCGCAGCACTGGCAGAACAGCTGGCGGGGCGAACCCAGCAGGGTATTGATGGACGCGTCCAGCGTTTTGGAGAGCAGCTTCAAGGTGTCCGTGTTGGGCTGGGTTTCCCCCGTCTCCCAACGGCTGACGGCCTGACGGCTCACCAGCACCTGATCCGCCAATTGCTCCTGGGTGAACCCCTTCTTTTCCCGCAGGGTTTTCAAAATTTCCTTGGTTTCCATTGCTTCCGCTTCCTTTCATTCCGATGTCTGGAAATATTATATTCCGTTTTCTCGCATCCGGCAAGCAACGCGCTGTTGCTTTTCAAAAGAAAATGCCGGTGGACGTTTGTCATCCATCGGCATAAGGTATGCGGTTATACGATAATCAGCAGCCTTCCGCAGGTTTCGCACTCCACCAGCTCCCCGGCCTTGACCTTGCGGGAAACGGAGGACGGAAGCGACATATTGCACCCGCCGCACTGATCCCCGTACAGGGCGGCCAGGGGCGGCACGCTGTGCTTTTTGATGTCGCGGTAGCGCTCCATGAAGCTGGGTTCGATGGGCTTGGCCTTTTCAGCGGCGGCGGCTTTCAGCGCTTCCAGCTCCTGATCCTTTTCCTTTTTCTCGTCGTCGTAGGAGAGCTTCAGCTTGTCGAACTCACTCTTGGCCTTGGCGGCGCGGACGCGCACGTCGTGCTGCAGGCGTTCCCTGTCTCCCGCGTCCTTGCGGATGCGCTTGATTTCCTGCTCGTAGGCGGTCAGGTTGTTCTGGAAACGCTTGGCGTCGTTCATGAACTGTTGCACTTCCTCGCTGGACTTGGGCGGATCGCTTTCCAATTTGGCGTGCAGGTTATGCAGCTGCTCGTCGGTCATTTTGATGGCGTCCTTCAGCGCTTCCAAACGATCCTGCATGGCGGATACTTCGCTTTCGATGCGCTTCATGGTGTTTTGCTGTTCGGCGTAATAATCGCGGTATTTTACCAGCTTTTGCCTGACAGGAGAGCGTTTGATGGCAGCTTCCAGCTTATCCACTTCCACGTCTGCTTTCTGATATTCCCACAATAGATGCAATTGATCCATTTTTGGCCCTCCTTCTATATCCTTAGACGCTGCCAAAGGGCGCGTATTGAGACGGGTAAACCCGTACATTATATTGTACATCATTCAGGCGTTTTTGTAAATACTCCGCCAAAAAAGGCACCAAAGGCGCTTCCGTGCCGTAATGGCCGCCGTCGAACAGCACAAAATCGCTCATGGAGGCGGCCAGAGCGTTGTGATGGCGTACCTCCCCCGTCAGCAGCGCCTGCGCGCCTAAGGCCTTCGCTTCCTGCCAATCGTCGTCGTCCGCGCCGCCCGCGATGGCAAGGGTGGAAATCAGTTTTTCGCCGCTGCCGTACTTCCGCACCGGGAAGGACAGGGCGCGGGCAATGTGGCCTTCCAGTTCTTCCGCTTTCATGGGCTTTTCCAGCTCGCCCAAAAAGAGATAGTTCGTTTCTTTCCGGATGTTTTGCAGGTTCAGCAGCCGTGCGCAGCTCGCGCTGCCGCTCAGCTCCGTCTGATCCAAATTGGTATGGGCGGCAATCAGGGATAGATGGGAACGCACCATTTCGCACAGGATGCGGCCCTCCGCGTCCTCTTCCAGCAGGTTTTTCCGGGCATGAAACAAAAGCGGGTGATGGGTCACGATCAGCTCCGCGCCCACTTCCTTCGCTTCCCGCACCACATCCAGCGTGCAGTCCAGCGCCACCAGGATTTTGGTCACTTCCGCGTCCCGGCGACCGATGATGCCCCCCACGTTGTCGTAGCTTTCCGCCGTTTCCATCGGCGCGAGTTCATCCAAAAGGTTTTCAATCCATCCCACAGTTGCAAACACGGCTGTATTCCTCCTTGAGCCAGGTCCATTCCCGTTTTCCTTCTTCTGTGCGTTTTTTGGCCGCAATGCCGATACGCCAGGCAAGGTATTCCCTGTAATGCTTCGGCGCGTTTTCCATGAGGCGGGGGCCTAATAGCAGCTCCCTTTCCCCCATGCTTTCCCTGCCGGGCACAGCCCGCAGCACCACGTAAAACCGTCCGGCGGCAAAAGCGATTTCCTCCCGGTCGATCCGGTAATGAAGTTCCATCAGCGTTTTCCGCAAAAGGTGTACGTCCGTATGGGCGGACAGGATCAGGGACGCGCCTTGCAGGCTGTCCGCGCCGGACGTCAGGATGGCGCAGAGGGTGTGCCCGCCCATGCCCAGAATGGCGACGGCGTCCGCCCGCTGCGGCAGCACGGAAAGGCCGTCGCCCACGCAAAAATCCGCCCGTTCCGCAAGGCCCTGCCCTTCGATCAGCGCCTTCGCCTTTTGCAGGGACGGGGCGCTGATATCGGCCACGCACATGCGCTTGCATTTCCCGCTAAAAAGCAAATAACAAGATAACCGCCCGTGATCCGCGCCGATATCGGCGCCGTATGCACAGGCGGGAAAAAGTGCGGCAGCCCGGGATAAACGGTCGTCCAATGCTAACGGCTGCTTCATCAGTCCAAATAATCCTTCAGTTTTTTGCTGCGGCTGGGATGGCGGAGCTTGCGCAGAGCCTTGGCTTCGATCTGGCGGATGCGCTCGCGGGTGACCTGGAATTCCTTGCCCACCTCTTCTAAGGTGCGCTGGTGGCCGTCGTCCAGGCCAAAGCGCAGGCGCAGCACCTTTTCTTCCCGGGGCGTGAGCGTTTCCAGCACGTCCCAGAGCTGTTCCTTCATTAAAGCGTGGGAAGCGGCCTCGGCGGGGGCCAGGGCGGTTTCGTCCTCTAAGAAGTCGCCCAAATGGCTGTCCTCTTCCTCGCCGATGGGGGTTTCCAGGGAAACGGGTTCCTGGGCGATCTTGATGATTTCCCGCACCTTCGTTTCGCTGATGCCCATGGCCTTGGCGATTTCATCGGGGGTAGGCTCCCGGCCGTATTCCTGGAGCAGCTGGCGGGAAACGCGAATCAGCTTGTTGATGGTTTCCACCATATGCACGGGGATGCGGATGGTGCGCGCCTGATCGGCGATGGCGCGGGTGATGGCCTGGCGGATCCACCAGGTGGCATAGGTGGAGAATTTGTAGCCCTTGCGGTAATCGAATTTTTCAACAGCCTTGATCAGGCCCAAATTGCCCTCCTGAATCAGATCCAGGAACAGCATGCCCCGGCCCACGTAACGCTTGGCGATGGAAACCACCAGGCGCAGGTTGGCTTCCGCCAGCTTTTTCTTGGCTTCCTCGTCGCCCTGTTCCATCCGCTGGGCGATTTCGATTTCCTCCTCGGCGGTCAGCAGGGGCACCCGGCCGATTTCTTTCAGATACATGCGAACGGGGTCGTCGATGCTGATGCCCTCGGGCATGAGATCCAGATCCTCGGGCAGAGGCTCCGGCTGCTGAACGGCGCTTTCCGCGTCGCGGGTCACGGAAACGCCCATGGCTTCAAAGGTTTCCAGAATGCTGTCAAATTGCTCGGGATCAATTTCATAGGACGCCAGCTTGGAAATGATTTCGTCGTAGGTCAGTACGCCCTTGCTTTTGCCCAGTTCATACAGTTCGTTCAGCTTGGCCTGCTTCGCGTCCATCTGCGTGCTCAATGGCTCCACTCCTCTCTTCCTGTCAGCGCCCCTGCTGTCTCAGCCGAGCCAATTCTTTGGTAAGCGCCGCCACTTCCCTGAGCGCTTCCCCCTGTTTTTCAGCCGTTTCGGCGGTCTTCATCAGTTCGGTCATTCGGTTGATTTCCTGCTGTATACGCTGTATCTGCAAATTGCGCAGGCAATCCGCGGCGATTTGGGCGGCGTGATCCTTGTCCGTATTGGTCAGCAGGGAAAAAGCCTCGCCCGCGGCCCCAAGCACCTCGGCGCTCAGGTTTTCATCCCCCATGATATCGGCGGGCGTGCGGCCGCTCAAAAGCAGCTTCGCCGCTTCGCGCAGGGCGGGGTGCAAAAAATCCGTTTCCTTTACCGTGTCCCTGGGCACGGCTCCGGCGGCCAGCAAGCCCAGCAGCGTCTGTTCCGTGCGGAACCCCTCTGAAACGCGGCCGCGCTTTGGCTCTGATTTTTCCCGTTTTTCGGTAAAATTATTCTGGCTGGGCGCTTCCGGGGCGGAAACGCCGATTTGGGCCACCAGCACGTCCCGGGAAAAGCCGGTCTGCACGCTGAGCAGCTCCAAATAGTTTTCCACGTCCACGGGGTCGCGCACCTTGCGAAGCAATTCCGCGCAGCCCTTGGCGTATTCGGTGCGCCCCTCCTGAGTTTCCAAATCGTTTTGCAGGCGCAGGCGCTGCATGCGAAAGGCGGTGGGCGTCATGGGCCGAATCGCCTGAAAAGCGTCCAAACCCCTCTGGCGGATGAATTCGTCCGGGTCAAGCCCGTCGGGGAAAAACAATACCTTGGCGGGTACGTCTTCCGCTTCAAAGATTTCAAGGCCCCGCTCGATGGCGTGCTGGCCCGCCTCGTCCCCGTCGTAGGCCAGGTGTACCTCCGGGGCGAACCGTTTCAGCAGCCGGGCCTGCTCGTTGGTGAGCGCCGTGCCAAGGGTCGCCACCGCGCCGACCACGCCCGCCTGACTGATGGCCACCACGTCCATATATCCTTCCACCAGCAGGATGCGTTTCAGGTCCCGCTGTTTCCGGATCAGGTTGATGGCGTATACGCCCTTGCGCTTGTTGAACACCGGCGTGTCGGAAGTGTTCAGGTACTTGGGCTTTGCGTCGTTCAGGGCGCGCCCGCCGAAGCCCAGTACGTTTCCGTACTGATCTATAATGGGAAACATGGCGCGGCTGCGGAACATATCGTAGGCGCTTTCGCCTTTGACAACGGTGAGGCCCGCTAAATGCAGCTCCTCCTGGGTGTAGCCCTTTTCCGTGAGATACTTGGTCAGGCTGTCCCACTGATCCGCCGAAGCGCCCAACCCGAACCGGCGGATGATCCCGTCGTCCAGGCCGCGGCCGTGCAGGTAATCCAGGGCGCGCCTGCCCTCGGGCTTCCACAGCATTTCGTGATAGAACCGCGCCGCTTCCCGATTGGCGTTCAAAAGCCGCTCCCTTTGGCTGCGGCGCTTTTCATAGTCGGGATCGTCCCGAACCTCCGGCAGCGTCATGTGAATGCGATCCGCCAGCAGCTTCACGGCCTCCATGTAGGAAATCCGCTCCATCTCCATCACGAACTGCACCACGTTGCCGCCCGCCTTGCAGCCGAAGCAGTAATACAGGTTCAGATCGGGATTGACGGAAAAGGAGGCGGTCTTTTCATGGTGAAAGGGACACAGCCCCCAATAGCGGCGGCCGTCCTTTTTCAGCGGCAGGTAAGCGGACACGACGGAAACGATATCCGTTCTGGCATACAGCTCGTCCATCCATGCCGATGGGATGCGTCCCGCCAACCCGTGTCCCCTCCCTTTCTTTCCGGTTCATGTGCTATCATTCGATGCGAAATGCGGATTTCCTGCCGAAAATGATAATTTTCGCGTTCAAATTACCGGAAACGAAACGGGAATGAACAAATTCTGATAGGTCCTGATGGCGTAGCGGTCCGACATGCAGGCCAGAAAATCCGTCACCGCCCGTTCGGTGCCGTCCCGGTAGGAAATCTGCACGTATTCCAGGGGCATTTTGCTGGGATGCTCCATAAAGTATTCAAACAGGGCGACGATCACATGATCGCATTTTTCTTCCTCGGCCTGCCGCCATTCATCCAGATATACGTGATCGAACAGGAAGGAGCGCAGTTCGTCGCTGGCATGCTGGATGGGCGCGCTCATTTTCAGGTGTTCCTGTCCCGCGCTTTCCCGCACGATGTCCGAAATCATGGTATCGATCCGTTGGCCGTGGGTTTCCCCCAGCACGCGCAGCAAATCCTGGGGGATTTCAAAATCCCGGAGCACCCCCGCCCGGATGGCGTCGTCGATGTCGTGGTTGATATAGGCGATGCGGTCCGCCCGCGCCACGCACTCCCCTTCCAAGGTTTCGGGCTTCTGCTTTCCCGAATGTTTCAGGATGCCGTCCCGCACTTCCCAGGTCAGGTTCAGCCCTTCGCTGCCTTCCAGCACTTCCACCACCCGCAGGCTCTGTTCGTTGTGGCGGAAGCCGCCACTGGTCAGGCGGTTCAGGGAACGTTCCCCGCTGTGGCCGAAGGGCGTATGCCCCAGGTCGTGCCCCAAGGCGATGGCTTCGGTCAAATCCTCGTTGAGCTTCAGCGCCCGGGCGATCGTCCGGGCTACCTGGGAAACCTCCAAGGTGTGGGTCAGGCGGGTGCGGAAATGATCCCCCTCC
>JAFSNT010000160.1 GCA_017443295.1 Clostridia bacterium | reverse complement strand
TCCGCAGGAGAGGGTGCAGGGGATCATCCCCTGCCGCGGGGTCTGGGGCCGCGGAGGCCCCAGCGTACCTCTTTGAGGCTAACCGGATAGCAGAATTGTAACTAAATGCGTAGAAACCTTCCAACAAAAATTGTCTCCGGGGCTGGGCAAAAACGAAAACTTATGATATACTGTTTGGTGGAAAAATGGGCGTTTTTGACGCCTTGATCAAAGAGGATGGGCGAACGGCAAAAGTGCGCGCGTCCCAAAAAGGAGAGACGGAACGCATGTATGATATTCTGATCATCGGCGCGGGCGTGGTGGGCTGTGCTCTGGCCCGGAAGCTTTCCCACTACGAGGGGAAGATCGCCGTGCTGGACCGGGCGGAGGACGTGGCCGACGGCGCCAGCAAGGCCAACAGCGGCATCGTGCACGCGGGCTTCGACGCCAAGCCAGGCACGAAGAAAGCCTACTACAACGTAAAGGGCGCGAAGATGTACGGGGAATTGGCCCGGCAGCTTGGCGTGCCCTACGATCCCATCGGCGCGCTGGTGCTGGGCTTCTCGGAGGAGGACCGGGCGACCCTGCAAAAACTGTACGATCAGGGGCAGAAAAACGGCGTGGAGAAGCTGCGCATCATCGAGCATGACGAGATCATGGCCCTGGAGCCCAACACCAACCCCGCCGCCGCCTGCGCCCTGTATGCCCCCACCAGCGCAGTGGTGAGCCCCTATGAAATGACCCTGGCCCTCAGCTATCACGCGGCGCAGAACGGGGTGGAATTCATCTTCGACTGCCCGGCGGAAAAGGTGTACGAAGAAAACGGCGTCTGGCATGTGGAAACTGCCAAAGGCGCCTTCGAGGCCCGGGCCGTCGTCAACTGCGCGGGCGTGGGCGCGGCGGCGCTGCACAACATGATTTCCGATCAGCCGGTGGAGATCGTCCCCCGCCGGGGCGAATACTATTTGCTGGACCATACGGTGAAGTGCCCCTTCACCCGCACCATGTTCCAGGTGCCCAGCAAAATGGGCAAGGGCGTGCTGATTTCGCCCACGGCCCACGGCAACGCCCTGCTGGGCCCCTCCGCCGAGGATATCCCCGACGCTTACGACACCGCCACCACCCGGAAGGGCCTGGACTTCGTGCTGGATAAGTGCCGCCAGACCTGGCCCAAGGTAAACATCCGCCCGGTGATCACCACCTTCTCCGGCGTGCGCGCCCATCCCACCAGCGACGATTTCATCATCGGCCCGGTGCACGGCGCGGCGGATAACGCCTTTGAGGCCATCGGCATCGAAAGCCCCGGCCTCACCGCCGCCCCGGCCATCGCCGAGGAATTGGGCGAACTGGTGGCCGAACACTTGAAACTCGGTGCCCGGAAGGTTGCGCCCCCCGTTCCCCTGCTCCATCCCTTCTTCGCCATGACGGAGGAAGAGCGGGCCGCCGCCTGCAAGGAGAACCCGGACTACGGCCGCATCGTGTGCCGATGCGAAGTGGTCACCGAGGCGGAAATCCGGGACGCCATCCGCCGTCCCGTGGGCGCGAAGTCCATCGACGGGGTCAAGCGCCGCACCCGGGCCGGCATGGGCCGGTGCCAGGGCGGGTTCTGCTCCCCCCGGGTCATGGAAATTCTGTGCGAAGAACTGAAATGCTCGCCCCTGGACATCACCAAATGCGGCGGGGAAAGCAAGCTGCTGGCAGGCACATTGGACGATATCGCAAAGGAGGCGCGGGGCCATGAGTGAAAACATCATTCGCGTGGACGTGCTGGTTATCGGCGCGGGCCCTGCGGGCCTGGCCGCCGCCATCGCCGCCAAGAAAGCGGGCGTTGACAACCTGATCGTGCTGGAGCGGGAGGATCATCCCGGCGGCATCCTGCGCCAGTGCATCCATAACGGCTTCGGCCTGCACCGCTTCAAGGAAGAGCTGACCGGCCCCGAATACGCCCAGCGGGACATCGACACCGCCCAGGAAATGGGCATCGACATCCGCACCGGCGTCACCGTGCTGTCCGTTTCCAATGAAAAGCGGGTCACCGCCGTGAGCCGGGAAAACGGATTGCAGATTTTTGAAGCCAAATCCATCGTGCTGGCCATGGGCTGCCGGGAACGTCCCCGGGGCGCCTTAGCCATCCCCGGCACCCGCTGCGCGGGCATTTACAGCGCGGGCACGGCCCAGAAGTTCGTGAACTTAGAGGGCTACATGCCGGGCCGCCGGGTGGTGATCCTCGGCAGCGGCGACATCGGCCTCATCATGGCCCGCCGCATGACCCTGCAGGGGGCCAAGGTGCTGGCCTGCGTGGAGCTGATGCCCTATTCCAGCGGCCTGAACCGCAACATCGTCCAGTGCCTCCAGGACTACAACATTCCCCTGTACCTGTCCCACACCGTCATTGACATTCAGGGCAGGGAGCGCCTCTCCGGCGTCACCGTGGCCAAGGTGGACGAAAACCGCCGTCCCATCCCCGGCACGGAAATGCAGTTTGAATGCGACACCCTGCTGCTCTCCGTGGGCCTGATTCCCGAAAACGAGCTGTCCGCCGGGGCGGGCGTGGCCCTCTCTCCCGTTACCAGCGGCGCGGTGGTCTCCGATACCCTGGAAACCAGCGTGCCCGGCGTCTTCGCCTGCGGCAACGTTTTGCACGTCCACGATCTGGTGGACCACGTGAGCAACGAATCCTTCCGCGCCGGCGAAATGGCCGCCCGCTATGCCCAGGGCGAACGCCGCACGGGCCGGGAAATCCCCGTCAGGGACGGCAAGGGCGTTCGCGGCGTGGTGCCCCAGAAGCTGCTGCTCTCCGACGGCTGCACCGGCGTCGACCTCATGTTCCGCCCCGATCAGGTGTACCGGGATCATTACCTCACCGTCTACGCCGACGGCAAGCCCCTCTCCAGCCTGAAAAAGATGATCCTTACCCCCGGCGAAATGGTCGTCCAGCCCCTCAACGAAAAAATGCTGGCCGCCTGCAAGGACGCGGGTGAGATCACCGTGGCAATCACGGAAGAAAAAGCCGTTTAAAACCGCATACACCCCCAGGCGCGTTCCAGCAAACGCGCCTGTTTTTTCTGTTATACTTGAAAGTTACATAGGGTTCTGTTATAATAAAGCAGTATTTTTATGGAAAGGGACTACCTAAAGATGTATGATTCTATTTCACTTTTTTCCGGGGCAATGGGATTAGACCTTGGACTCGAAAAAGCCGGAATCACTTTCAAATTGTGCCAGGATTTCGACCTTTCCTGCTATGAGACCATGTTGGTGAACAATCGTCCCGGCATGACTGGAGATATTAGAAAAATAAAATCAGGGACTATCTTGGAAAAAGCACATCTGAAAAAAGGTGAAGCTTTCCTTCTGTGCGGCGGCCCTCCGTGCCAGCCGTTTTCCACAGCGGGAAAGCGCCTTGGGATCAATGACCCCCGAGGTTCTCTTTTTATGGATTATGTCAGGATGGTTGATGAAACCAGACCACGGTTTTTCGTTTTTGAAAATGTAAAGGGATTAACGAGCATTTCAGTCGATGAAGGCGGAGCGCCAGGGGGCGTCCTTGAAATTATCATTACTGAATTGGAAAAACTTGGTTATTCCACTGTTTACAGCCTCCTGGATGCGGTGTACTATGGCGTTCCACAATTTCGGGAACGAATGATCATTATTGGAAGCAGAGATCATGAAGATATCTTCCTGCCTGAGCCGTCCCATTTTCAGCGGCATCAAAATCCTGACATGCGATGGAAAACATTGGAATCCACTATACTTGATCTGGAAGATCAACCCGGGCCATGCATGCATTTTTCAGAAGACCGATTGAAGTATCTTCGCATGGTTCCCGAGGGCGGCAATTGGCGCGACTTGCCGCCGGAAATACAGCCCATCGCCATGGGCGGCGCATGGAAGAGCGGAGGCGGTAAAGTTGGCTTCTATCGTCGGCTTGCTTACAATCAGCCTTCACCAACGATTGTAACATCACCCGTTCAAAAAGCAACTATGATGTGCCATCCCACAAAAGACCGCCCGCTATCTGTTAAAGAATACGCCAGAATTCAGCAGTTTCCGGAGGATTGGATAATAACCGGTACGATCACCAACAAATATAGGCAGATTGGCAACGCCGTGCCAATTGGATTGGCTGAAGCAGTCGGTAAAGCTGTTATCGCAACCGCAAATGGGGATTCCACAGTAAAAACAAAACGAACAAGGGGAACTTCAATCCACAATCACTTTTTTCATTCAGAAGGAGGAAATCAGTATGGCAATTAACAAAAATGGCGTGAATACAGCCGCAATTGAACAAGCTATCGCTTCCGCGCTTGAAATGTTTTATGCTTCACTTCTTGATAAAATTGACAAAATTAAAATTGAAGACATTATGAAGCGAAAAAATCCATACCTGTATCGAGCTAAAGCAATGCAAAACGCTTCTGAAATCGTGGAGAATGTTCTCTCCGCCACTGTATCCAGCAGCGAAGAAACGATTTTCGGCAACTGCTTTTTTGAACCACTTGCTATTGCTGCAAGCGGCGGCAATAAGGCATTAGCAGAAGGCGTTGATATTATGGTGGAAGACAAAGAAGAAAACTTGATTTTCGCAATCGCGGTAAAAAGCGGGCCTTCTGTATTTAACGCTGACAGCAAAAAACGTCAGGAACAGAATTTCAACGCCGCAGCCAAGCTTGCCAGGCAAGCCCATGCAAGATATGAACCCATCATCGGTTATGGCTACGGAAAGAAACGTACTTCTGGAAGGGGAAAGCCCACAATATATAAAGAACTGGCAGGCCAGGATTTCTGGCGGGAACTGACCGGTGATCCAGAATTTTATATTAAAATCATTCAATACATGGGTACAAAGCCAGAACAATATCTTGAAAGATATAGAGCAAGCTATAACCGCGCAAGCAATCGCCTGAACAAGCAATTCGTCACTCTTTTCTGCGAAGATGATGGAAGTATAAACTGGAATAAGCTTGTTCAATTTAACAGTGGATATGAAGCATAACGATTTGTAAGAATTATTAAAAACGATTCCACGAATACGATAAGGCAAAAGCAGGAGCAAGCTTTACATGGTGCGGGACAGAAAGTTTTACCGGACGATCCTGCGGTTATCGCTTCCGGTGGCGTTTCAGAGCGCGGTGAATTTGCTGGTGGTGATGGCGGACAACGTGATGGTGACGCGGACGGGTCAAAACGCGCTGTCGGCGGTGGCCCAGAGCAACGCGGTGACCACGTTCGTCACGGCGGCGCTGACGGGCTTATCCACGGGGGCCGTGGTGCTGATCAGCCAGTATTGGGGCAAGAAGGACGAAAAGCGCATCCGCACGGTTTGCGCGGTGGCGTTTACGGTGTGCGTGCTGTTCGCGGTGCTGGCCATCGGGCTGGCGGAGCTGTTTCCCCGGGCACTGCTGGGCTTGGTCATTAACGGCGGGGAAACGGCGGTGATCGACTTAGCCATGGAATACCTGCCCATCGTGTGCCTGAGCTACCTGCCGCTGGCGCTGACCAGCGCCATGGTGGGCATGCTGAAGGGCGTGGAGGTGGTGCGGGTGACGCTGTACACCACCGTTCTTTCCCTGTTTGCCAATATCGGCCTGAACTACGTGCTGATTTTCGGCCATTTGGGCTTGCCCGCGCTGGGCGTGCGGGGCGCGGCTATCGCCACGGTGATCGCCCGGCTGCTGGAAGCGGCGCTGGTGTGGGTCTATTTCTTCCGGGTACAGAAAGCGCTGCCCATCGCGCCCAAGGACCTGACGAAAAGCGAGGGCTGGGCATGGCAGGATTACGCCCGCTACGGCCTGCCGGTTGGCCTGACCGACGCCCAGTGGGCGCTGGTGAACCTGCTGAAAGCGGTGATCTTAGGCCAGATGGGCAAAATGATGATCGACGCCGCCTCCGTCACCGATATGATGATGAACCTTGGCACCATGTTCACCTTCGCCTTAGCGGGCGGCGCGTGCGTGGTGGTGGGCAAGGCCGTGGGCGAAAAGGATTACAAGCGCGTGAAGGAATACGCGGGCACCATTCAAATCATGTTCCTCGGCATCGGTGTGGTGATGTGCGCGTTGGTGTTCGCCCTGCGGCGGCCTTTCGCGTCGCTGTATCAATTGGACGCGGACACTTTCGCCCTGGCGACGAAAATGATCGGCATCTGCGCCTTTACCCTGCTGGGCACCACCTATCACGCCTCCTGCTTCATCGGCATCAACCGGGGCGCCGGGGACAGCCGCTTCGTCATGCTGGTGGATATGATCTGCGGCTGGCTGGTGGTGCTGCCCCTGTCCGCGCTGGCGGCCTTCGCGCTCCATTTCCCGCCCGCCGCCGTCTACTTCTGCACCCGCATCGACCAGTGCTTCAAATGGATCATCGCTTTCCTGCGTCTGCGGGGGAATAAGTGGATCAAGAACGTGACCCGGTAAAAGAAGGGGACGCTTGGCAGGGTTCGGAAAGCCAAGCGTCCTGTTTATGTCTTGGAATATGATGCTGACGTTATTACGAAAATTGTTGACAATCCGCTTGGCACGGTTGGTCAGTAGGGTTTGACGGTTTGCGTTTTCTATGCTATGATGGAAATGGAACAAACGCGGCGGAAATGGAGTGTTTAACCTTGGCAGACGGTAGGACTGTTGTTTTCGTTCTCGGAGGCATGACTTTCGAGTACGACGAAGAAAAGAACAAGCTCAACATCAAGAAGCATGGCATTTCCTTCCGCAGTGCCGCCCGTGTGTTCTTTGACTATGACCGCATTGAACTGTTTGACGAAGAAAACAGCCAGGATGAAGACCGCTATAATACCATCGGAGACACCTCCGCAGGAAATATCCTCGGTGGCAGTACCATCATTGGAAATATCAGTCGGTCAGATCGGACAGTCAATGATATTTTGTTTGTAGTATATACTGAAAGAGAACGGATGGAGCAAAATGGAACTGTCACCGAAGTAACCAGACTGATTTCAGCCAGAATGGCGACAAACTTTGAAAGGGGGCTTTACTATGGTAAACATGTCTGAACTGACGGAACAGGCGCAAAAAGAATTGGCATTTACCCCCGAAGAAATCAAAGAATTGGATAAAGCCAGAGAAATGCCCATCACATTTGATGAAGATTGTCCCGAAACCACGCCTGAACGCGCTTTGAAATTCAAGCGGGTCAATCCCCCAAGAAAAGCCGCGCCCACACCCGCGTAAGCAAAAGAACACATCTCAAGACGGGATGCGTTCTTCATTTAGGATAGACGAAATTGGTCAATTCAAACCGTTATAATCATACTTATCGCGTTTGCCAGAGTTGCAACGATCGCATAATGTACGAAGATTATCCCATTCGGTTTTTCCGCCTTTTGCAATGGGAATGATATGGTCAACATGCAACGTTATGCTGTCAAATGCTTTTGCCCCACACAGCACGCATCTGAAACCATCACGCTTCATGATATCATATCGAAGACTGTTGCTCATCTTGGCTCTTTCAAATTGCTGCTGCGTTTTGCTATCTGCCACCCTCTGCTGTTCTAATGGTATTGCTACACATGCAAAAAGATAATCATCAAAATAATATGTGGCGGTATTTTCATAATGTTTTCTTCCTTGAGGACTGACATAGCGAAATGTGATAGATATTTCTATGTCCTGTGGTGGTTTTAGCATAGTTTCATCCCAAAGTGTGTTTTCGATTCTTATGAATTGTTTCAAAGGGACGTTGGACATAGTTATGCATTCTTTTGGTGTTTTCAGAATTGTGTTTACTTCTTTTGTGTATTCTTTATACTTTTCTCTATTTTCTGTTATTTTCTCGCGTATCAGATTTAGATAATTATCATTATACAATAATTCCATTGATCTTTTATTGATATCAACCCTATCCCATTTTTGCTTTGATGGGTAAGTTTCAGAAATCAAATGAACAGATTCTATTAGATAAGAAAAACGATATTTTTGATTTATTTCGCAAAGGTTCTGATACGCGGTACTGTACTTTTTAACTTGCTTATAACGATGCTTTTTTCTTGATACAATAATTATATATACAAGAATAATAATCAATATTATGAAAAATAGAGCGTATGACCAAACCAAAGGATGGAGGTAAAGTTTTTCTGATGTCGTATTTATCGCATTCTCTTTCAAGTATAGCACATCCTTTGGATTGTTGTGGTATTATTAACAGAGAAAAGTTTTGTCTGCAAAAAGAGTCTATTATTCTTTTAGAAAAAAATGACGCTTGTTTACACAAGCGTTCATTTTTTGGTGGCTCTGAACGGATTCGAACCATTGACACTTCGGGTATGAACCGAATGCTCTAGCCAACTGAGCTACAGAGCCAAGTGGTTGCGGGGGAGGGACTTGAACCCTCGACCTCCGGGTTATGAGCCCGACGAGCTACCGAACTGCTCTACCCCGCGTCATGCGCTCCCTTACGGGTGCATAGGTCATTCTATTACAAAGCGGCGAATTTGTCAATACCTTTTTTGAAATCTTTTTGGAAATGAGGATGGGAATGAATGGAACCTTCAAAACTCCGCCTTGCAAAAGCCCCCGCTTTCCCTTATACTGGAGGAAAATGCACGCGAAAGGAAGCGGAACTCCATGGAAGTAACGGAACGGTTTTTGCGGTATGTGGCCATACACACCACCAGCGACGAGGCGTGCCCCGATTGCCCCTCCACCGAACGGCAGTGGGAACTGGGCAGGCTGCTGAAACAGGAAATGGAAGATTTAGGCATGCGGGACTTGCGGCTGGACGAACACTGTTACGTGTACGGCTGCATCCCGGCCAACGTCCCCGACGCCCCGGCCATCGGCCTGATCGCCCACATGGACACGTCGGACGCGGTGCCCGGCGCGCCCATCCATCCCCGTTTGCTGCGCTATGAAGGCGGCGACGTGGTGCTGAACGCCGAAAAGGGCATTGTGATGCGGGCGGCGGATTATGCTTCCCTGGCCGGGCACGTGGGCAAGGATTTGATCGTCACCGACGGCACCACCCTGCTGGGCGCCGACGACAAGGCGGGCGTGGCCGAGATCATGACCCTGTGCGAATATCTGACGGCCCACCCGGACGTGAAGCACGGAAAGATTTGCGTGGGCTTCACCCCCGACGAGGAAATCGGGCGCGGGGCGGATCTATTCGACGTTGCGGGCTTCGGCGCGGATTTTGCCTACACCATGGACGGGGGCCGGGCTTGGGAGGTGGAGTATGAAAACTTCAACGCCGCCAGCGCCCGGGTGCTGATCCATGGCTTTTCCATCCATCCCGGCAGCGCGAAGAACAAAATGCGCAACGCCATCCGCCTGGCCATGGAATTCAATTCCATGCTGCCGCCCAGCGAAATCCCCGAATGCACCGAGGGCTACGAAGGCTTTTACCATCTCACCGCCATCCGGGGCGAGGAGCAGGAAGCGGAGCTGCGCTACATCATCCGGGATCACGACCGGGCGAAATTCGAGCAGAAAAAGCGGCGCATGGAGAAAATCGCCGCGTACCTGAACGAAAAATACGGCGAAAACACCTTTGACCTGATCCTGAAAGACAGCTATTACAATATGAAAGAGAAGGTCGTCGAAAAGCCCGAGGTGCTGGACCGCGCCCTGAACGCCCTGCGCGCCTGCGGCCAGGAGCCGGTGTGCGTGCCCATTCGCGGCGGCACCGACGGGGCGCGGCTCTCCTTCATGGGCTTGGTGTGCCCCAACTTGGGCACCGGCGGCTACAACTACCACGGGGTTTTTGAATACGCCTGCGTACAGGAAATGCAGTTCGTCGTGGAAATGCTGAAAAAACTGGTAACGGCCTGATAAAAGCGTCCAAAAAAATGGGAGACCCCCTGGTCGTCATACACCAGGAGGTCTTCCATGGGCACCCGCAGCAGCCGGGCCAGGGCCAGCAGGTTGTCCACCGTGGGCAGGCACTCGCCGTGCTGCCACTTGTAAATGGCCTGCGGGTACTCAAACCCGAAATAGGTTTGCAGGTCCCGCACGGTCAGCCCGGCCTGGCGGCGGTGCCGCTCGATGCTGCGGCCCGTTTCGGCCAGGTCGATGACCGGATACGCCGTCTGAGTGTACATCGAACCATCCTTTCCTTTGGATGTCTGCCGCCTTTCCATACGGAGGCGGCAGGACGCGCCACGGCTTTGTCTCGTGGGGAAAGTATAGCATACAGCACGGAATGAACTTGCACATTCATTCCGGTGATCAAGACGGTTCATGTAAGCGGTGAAACAGGTGTTATTATATAGATATCTTGCCAGTTTGTCAATGCCTTTTTTTCAACTGCTGGTTTAATGACAGCAGCCGCTTTTTGTGGTATATTCGGCGTATCAACGCCTGAAAGGAGGGAAACGCATGAAGCGCATGGTTTCCTACGACAAGCTTTCAAAGAAGGAAAAGAAAGCGTATGACGAAAAGCGCCGCGTGGTATGGGCGTTCAGCCCGGCGACCCGGAGAAAGGAAAGCGGAAAGGCGTACAGCCGGAAAAAGACGCGGAAATGGGATGAGGACGTCTCGTTTACCGCGCTTTTTGTTTGTCCCGTCTTCACGTCGATCCCCCGCCAATGCTTCGCAAATCACGCGGGCGATTTCAAACCACCGGTTTAATGACAGAACGGTTTTCCTGTGCTATCATAAGGCCATCGACAGGGGGAGAGCGCGAAAGCGAAGGCCCCCCGCCGAAGAAGTCCGGCAGAAAAACCGACTTCGGACATGCACCTCCGTCGGCAGGAGATCAGGCGTACACAGCAGCGCTGTCAGACGGCAGTCAGGAACCGGCAAGCCCATGTCTTCCGTTTCCAGGCCGTGAGGCACCCGTTTCCCCATAGTCAACCATTCCACCAAGGAGGTGGAACACTATGGAAGGTGTCAGCAGCAAGCGACGATCATTCTTTTACGAATAGTTGATGAAAACATCTGATGTTTTTCATCGCGTCTGTCTGCTTCAACTGCATGTCCATGGACGCCCGCCACGGCCGGCGTGCGGATCACGGGAACCGGGAAACCAAAGGGAAAAACGCTTGGCTTCATCCGGGCGCGGTCACGGAATGGGAACGCCCGAAAGCAGCGGCACAGGACGCAAACAGGCGGTTGGAACGATGGCTTCTTTAGGCCCGCGGAACGCGTTTTCTGCCAAGTTTTCCCTCCGGCGGGCGTAAAAAGACAGCTTCCGCCGGAGGGGAAATTCAAACCACAGGTTGAATGACAAACCGGAAAAACCGTGGTATGCTAAGCGCGTGGTCAGGGAAAAGCGGAAACGCGGCCCCCGGCCAGAGCATCTTGACAACTGAAACGCTGTAAAAGCATTCAGGAAAAGCGAATAGCAGGGAAGAATAACCAACCCTTCCCTGTTTATGAAGCCAGCCAGAGAACCGGCTTCAGATGAACGCGAAGGATTCCTCCTGGATATAGGCGCATACAGCAGCGCTTGTCAGCACGCAAACGAAGGAATGGCGCAGGGCAAACTTGGTGATATCAAAGAAGTTGATATCCAATACCTCAAAATCATGCCCAGGCCGTGAAGCACTCGTTTCTCCTACGACCCCAACCGTTCCGAAAGGAGGCGCGGTCGCCAGTGGGTTACTGACAAGTCAACATGCATCAATTTTAATTCGATGAATTATCATCGCGTCTGCAAAATATCCAGTTTTTGCCCGGCGTTCATCAAGGCGTCCGTCACGACCGGCGTGGGAAACGCGGCGGCGGAACAGCGGAAGAACAAGCGGCATGGCCTGACCCGACGGTACGGAACGGGAACAGAGGGCAGGCGGCGAGAAAAACGCGGCATGACGCAAGGGAAACCAAAGAACCGAAGCGGCGCGGAACATTCTCTGGCAGGAAACCCTTCCCGAAACGGGGAGGACACAGGAACGGCGATCAAGGATGGAACACGGGGGCGATGACGGTCCCCGGCAGAAAACGACAAACGGCTTGCGGCGCTGAAATGCCCGTACTGTCCGGCCCGAATTGCAGCGAAGGAGGGCTGCCCTTTCTGCCCCGGCTTTCGGAAACGGCGAAAACGCCGAAAGCACGGTGGTTCCGGCGCGCGGGAACGCCCCCGCAGGCCAGTCCGGGGAGGCTGGAGAGAGATTCGATTGTATCCCCAGATGGCGGTTCTTATGTCCTCGCGGCGGCTGAAATGCCGTCAGCATGGAGGAAAGGAGGAAAACGAATGAGCTATCTTGAAAGCTTGAAAACAGAGGCGAATTATACCCGCACCCTGAACGGGGCCAAGACCCACGGCAGCACCGGCGACGCCTGCTTAGACTTCTTCGCCGTAGCGGGCGGCATGCGCTACCGCAGGCGGAACGATCAAATCACCCTGTTCGACCGGGCGTACATCGAAACCCCGGAGCTGGCGGCCAAGCTGCTGTTCCATCTGCGGGACATCCGCGGCGGTATGGGCGAAAGGAAGCTGTTCCGCACATTGCTTCGCCACGTGGCCTTTGCCTGGCCTGAAACCGCGAAAAAGAACGTCAAGTACATTGCGGAATTCGGCCGCTGGGACGATCTGCTGTGCCTGCTGGGCACCCCCGCCGAGGAAGAAGCGGTGCGGGTGATCAAGCTGCAGCTTACGGAAGATCAGGCCGCACTGAAAAAGCGCGAGTTAGGCGACGAGGACGCGCACATTTCCCTGCTGGCGAAGTGGCTGCCCTCCGACAACACTTCCAGCCCCAAGACCTGCGCCAAGGCCCGCAAGCTGATGAAGCTGCTGGGCATGGACAGCAAGGAATACCGGGCTATGCTGACCGGCCTGCGCGCCCGCATCGGGCTGGTGGAGGAGCATCTCACCAAAAAGCAGCCCGAAAAGGTGAACTATGAAGCCGTGCCCGCCCAGGCCATGCTGAAATACCGCTGCGCCTTCGCGAAAAAAGACAGCGGACGGTTCAGCAGCTTCTTAGGTGAAGTGAAAAACGGGAAAAAGCGCATTCACGCGGACACGCTGTTTCCCTACGAAGTGCTTCGGCCCTTCTTCAACGGCGGTTACTGGAGCGTTACCGACCCCAAAGGCATGGCCACGCTGGAACAACTGTGGAACTGCCTGCCCGGCGAGATCGGAAGCGCCAACGCCATCAGCGTGGTGGACACCTCCGGCTCCATGTACTGCTCCCAGGGTTCGCTCAAGCCCGCGCTGATTTCCCAGGCCATGGGCCTGTACTGCGCCGAACGGTGCCAGGGTGTGTTCCACAATCACCTGATCACCTTCGAGAGTACGCCCCACCTGATGGAAATCAAGGGGGAAAGTCTGCGGGATAAACTGCGCTACATCGGCACCCTGCCCTGGGGCGGAAGCACCAACCTGGAAGGCGTGTTCGACCTGATTCTGCGCACGGCGGTAAACGCCCACGCGAAGCAGGAAGAAATGCCCGCTGTGCTCTATATCTTCTCCGATATGGAGTTCAATTGCGCCATGCGCAACGCGGACAAAACCGTGTACGAAGCGTGCAAGGAGAAATTTGAGGCGCACGGTTATCAGATGCCCGCCGTTGTGTTCCACAACGTAAACAGCTGGCAGATGCAGGCTCCCGTCACTGCCCACACCAAAGGCGCGGCCCTGCAAAGCGGCGCGAGTACCCACGCCCTCAAAGAAAAGTTTGACGGCAACATCACCCCCATGGATCACATGCTGCGGGTGCTGAACGGAGAACGCTACAGCATGATCCATGCGTGACTTTTCCCGGCCGACCAGACTTCCCGTGAAGGGGAGGTCTTTTTTTATTTTTGGCGCGGCGGTTTCCCCGGGCACGGCTCACGCGAGAACTACAAATTGGGATTTGTAGGGGAGCCGTTGGGGGCGCTCCGCCCCCAAACCCCCGACCAGGGAGATGATCTCCCTGGACCCTCACTTGGCGAAGCGGCTTGCAAGAATACATCGAACAAGCGCCGCCTGCGGCGCTGGGGTTTACGAAAGCTTGACGGCTTCTGGCCCAAGAAAGCCGGGAAAATCCCAGGGAAAAAGCTCGCTTTTTCCTCGGGATTATTCCCTGGCTTTCCCCGGATGCTTCGCATCCGGGTTGGCCGCCAAAGGCGGCCGGGCCAGAAGCAGAAGACCGCCAAGTTTTGCTATCCTTTTCAATGCAACAGCGGGAACCAAGCTGTCTCCACGCATTGAGAAATTTCCGCAAT
>JAFSNT010000159.1 GCA_017443295.1 Clostridia bacterium | reverse complement strand
TTCACTTTCCACTTTCCACTTTCCACTTTTCTCAATATATCGCTTTGGAGGTACTCCATGGCTGATTTTCCCAGTGCGGACGAACAGCGGGAATTTGAACAGTTCCTGTCCATGACGGACGAGGAAGCGGTGGTGCTGGCCCAAAATGGCGACGGGCAGGCGCTGGCGTATTTGCTGAACAAATACAAGAATTTTGTGCGCTCCAAGGCGCGCAGTTATTTCCTCATCGGCGCGGATCATGAGGACATCGTGCAGGAGGGCATGATTGGCCTGTACAAAGCCATCCGGGATTTCCAGCCCGCCCGCCTGGCCTCCTTCCGCTCCTTTGCGGAGCTGTGCGTGAAGCGCCAGATCATCACCGCCATCAAGGCCGCCACCCGGCAGAAGCACGTGCCGCTGAACAGCTACGTAAGCCTTAACAAGCCCCTGTACGACGAGGAATCCGACCGCACCCTGCTGGACGTGATCGAGGGACGGGTGACCAACCCGGAGGAGCTGTACATCAGCCAGGAGGATCTGGCCCGCATCCAGACCCAAATTTCGGAGGTGCTTTCCGATTTGGAGCGTCAGGTGCTGGAGGCGTTCATGGACGGGAAAAGCTATCAGGAAATCGCCGAGCTGCTGGGCCGCCACGTAAAATCCATCGACAACGCCTTGCAGCGGGTGAAAAGAAAGCTGTTCAAATTCCGGTCGGAAAACGATCAATGACTTTTTTGCGGGTGGGGATTCCTGCCCGTATTTTTGTTTGGAAAAGGAGAGAAAGGCATGATTCGCAAAGCGGAAACCAGCCCCGTGGGCTATTTGGAAGGCGTTTATGTGGACGAAGACTGCCGCCGCCGGGGATACGCCGCTCAATTGCTTTCCGCCTGCGAAGAATGGGCAAAGGAAAAAGGCTGCCGGGAATTTGCCAGCGATTGCGAGCTGACCAATACCGACAGCCTGAAATTTCATCTTTCTTTGGGTTTTCAGGAAGCAAACAGAATAATCTGTTTTACCATACAGCTTTAGAGGCCCTGATAAATAAGAGGTTACGCAAGATAGCAGAAAACAAATTCCCTTTATGGCTTTCTCGGAAGTCTGGGGGAAACCATGCTTTGGCATCCAAAGCGTGGTTTCCCCCGCATATTTTTGGTTACTCCGTGAACAGCGCGGTGGAATAGTAGCGGTCGCCGCTGTCGGGGAGGAGGGCCACGATGACCTTGCCCTTGTTTTCGGGGCGCTTGGCCAGCTCGATGGCGCCGTGAAGGGCCGCGCCGGAGGAAATGCCCACGGAAATGCCTTCCTTCCTGGCGAGCAGCTTGGCGGCGGCGAAGGCGTCCTCATTGGCGGCCTTGAACACTTCGTCATATACGGCGGTGTTCAGCACGTCGGGCACAAAGCCCGCGCCGATGCCCTGGATTTTGTGCGCACCGGCTTTGCCTTCGGAGAGGACGGGGGAGTCCTTGGGTTCCAGGGCCACCACCTTGATATTGGGGTTCTGGGATTTCAGGTATTCGCCGGTACCGGTCACGGTGCCGCCGGTGCCCACGCCCGCGATGAAGATATCCACTTTGCCGTCGGTGTCGTTCCAGATTTCGGGGCCGGTGGTGGCGCGGTGAATGGCGGGGTTGGCGGGGTTGACGAACTGGCCGGGAATGAAGCTGTTGGGGATTTCCTTGGCCAGCTCCTCGGCCTTGGCGATAGCGCCCTTCATGCCTTTCGCGCCTTCGGTGAGTACCAGCTCCGCGCCGTAGGCTTTCAGGATGTTCCTGCGCTCCACGCTCATGGTTTCCGGCATGGTCAGGATGATGCGGTAGCCCTTGGCGGCGGAGATGGCGGCCAGGCCGATGCCGGTGTTGCCGCTGGTGGGTTCAATGATGACGGAACCTTCTTTCAGCAGGCCCTTTGCTTCCGCGTCCTCGATCATGGCTTTGGCGATGCGGTCCTTCACGCTGCCGGCGGGATTGAAGTATTCCAGCTTCACCAGCACGGTGGCTTCCAGACCCAATTCCTTTTCAATGTTGGCCACCTCCACCAGGGGAGTGTTGCCGATCAAACCCAGGGTTCCCTTGTAAATCTTCGCCATTTTTTTGCCCTCTCTTTCAATTCGTTTTCTTTCTGTTATTTGGATAAACAAAACCCGGGCGCTTTTGTAAGGCTCCCGGGCATAAGGCTGTATTTCGTGGGCTTCCCTTTACGAAACCCCTGAAAGGCGCGCGGCAAAGCCGCCGAACGCATAAGCCCCGGTACATGCCCGGACATACCGCATTCGACAACACATACAGTTTTCCTGCAAGAGCTTGTAGCCTGCCATGCTTCGCGCCTCCTTCCGATGGTCTGTTCCTTTGAACGCGCTTATCTTACCACGTAAAACCTACTATGTCAATAGGTAAATGCAAAATTTTTTCGGTTTTTTGGGTCCTTGACTTGCCCTCTTACCTTGCGGTAAAATAGGCAATCATAAAGGAAAGCGAGTGAGGGGTATGATTTCCACGAAAGGGCGGTACGCCCTGCGGGTGATGATCGACTTGGCCGAGCATGGGGGAGAGAAGCCGGTTCCTTTAAAGGATATCGCGGAGCGGCAGGAGATTTCCAAAAAGTATTTAGAAATCATCGTGAAGGAATTGGTGAAGGGCAAGCTGATCGCCGGGGCCAGCGGCAAGGGCGGCGGGTATAAGCTGTGCCGCCGGCCGGAGGAATACGCCGTGGGGGAGATCGTGGAGCTGATGGAGGGCACGCTTTCGCCCGTGGCTTGTCTGGCCGATCCGGATATCCGCTGCCCCCGCAAGGTAATCTGCAAAACCCTGCCCCTGTGGGCGGAGTTCGACGGGCTGGTGCATGATTTTTTCTATGGAAAGCGCCTGAGCGATTTGCTTTCTCCCGCCGATCCCGGCTGAACGGGCTTTATTTGCGCGCCGCGCAGTATTCCTCCAGCGTCCAGCCGTTTTCGTGGATGATTTTCGCGGCTTCCTCGCCCACGTAGCGGTAATGCCAGGATTCGTAGGCGATGCCGGTGACGTCCGTTTTGTCCTTGGGATAGCGCAGGATGAAGCCGAAATCCCAGCAATGTTCGGTCAGCCACTTGAACTGCGGCGTGTCCTCGAAGGTGCCGGAATCGTATCGGGTGGTCACGTCGAAGGCAAGGCCCGTTTCATGCTCGCTGCAGCCGGGGCGCTGGGCCGTGCCGTCGGTGTTTTCCGCGTAAAGCTCCGCCTGCTTTTCCCGGGTGCGGTAGCCGCTGGTGAGGATGAAGCCGTTCATGTCCTCGTCCTCCGCCAGCTTGAACAGGCGGTTGGCCGCCTCAAAGGCTTCTTTTTCCAGCTCGATGGAGCTGTTGGCCAGCAGGAAATGGCGCTTCTGGGCGTAGAGGTTCACCAGCTCCTTGGGCGCGTAATTGTCCGGCAGGGGGTGATCCGCGTTCACCAGCAGCACTTCCGGCAGGTTTGCGTATTTCGCGGGCGCGGTCGCCGCCGCCGGGGTACTGCCCGGACGCCTGGAAACGAGCAGGATCAAAAGGCACGACGCAATCAGGAGAACGGTCAGGCAGCCCATTTTTTTCATGGTTGAAACAACCCTTCTTTTGGATTTGACTTTCGCATGCTCACTTCATATGCACGTCCATCTGCGGATAGGGAATGGAAATGCCCGCCTGATCCAGGGCGCGTTTTCCCTGATCCAGCATGCGGAATCTTACCGGCCAGTAATCCGCCGCTTTGACCCACACCCGGACGGTGAAATCCAGGCTGCTGGCGGCGCACTCGTTCAAGTGTACCTCCGGGGCGGGGTCGGGCAGCAGGGCCTTTTCTTCCTTCACCACGCGGTTCAGCACTTCATACACCTGATCCAAATCGCTTTCATAAGCCACGGAAAAGCTCAGATCCAGCCGCCGGGTGCCTTCCCGGCTGAAATTGACGATGGCGGTGTTGGTCAGCGACCCGTTGGGCAGGTTGATATGCCGGTTGTCAAAGGTCGCCATCTCCGTATAGAAAGCGCCGATGGCTTTCACGGTGCCCTCGTTATCGCCGATCTTGACGTATTCGCCCACCCGGATGGGCTTGAATAAAAGCAGGATGAAGCCGCCGATCAGATTGGTCAAAAAGCCCTGCATGGCCAGGGAAACGGCCACGCCTGCGGAGGCCAAGAGGGTAATGATGGAGGTCAGAGAAATGCCCATGGTGCTGGCGGCGGTCATGACCACGATGACATACAGCAGGATGCGGATCAGATTCTTGATGAACCCTTTCAGCGTGGGTTCGATTTTGATTTTGTCTTCGCTGCGCTCCAGCAATTTCATGGCCCAGTGAACCAGAAACAGGCCCACCACCAGCACGCCGATGCCGCTCAACAGGTTGACCCCCGCGGTGCTTAAAAATTTTACGATGCTTTCCCAGGTCATTTCCGTGGCCTCCTTTGTACGCTGTCCAAAAAGGATAAAAAAGGAAAAAGCCCGGAACCGCTGGGATTCCTGGGCTTTTGAAAACGATCAGCGCTTGCTGAACTGGGGCGCGCGGCGGGCGGCTTTCAGGCCGTACTTCTTGCGCTCCTTCATGCGAGGATCGCGGGTGAGGAAACCGGCTTTTTTCAGTTCGCCGCGAAGCTCGGGGTTGACCTTGCACAGGGCGCGGCTGATGCCGTGACGGATGGCACCCGCCTGACCGGTGAGGCCGCCGCCGCGAACGTTGACCAGCACGTCAAAGCTGCCGCCGACCTTGACCAGGTTCAGGGGCTGACGCACGGTCATCTTCAGGGTTTCCAGACCGAAATAATCGTCGATATCGCGTTTGTTGACCAAAATTTTGCCTTCACCGGGTACGAGGCGTACACGGGCGACCGCGCTCTTGCGGCGGCCAACGGCATTGAAATCATTCGCCATGATTGTTACTCCTTCCGCTCAGCTTCTTACTTGATCAGTTCCAGCACTTCGGGCTTCTGCGCGGCCTGCTCGTGTTCGGGGCCGGCGTAAATGCGCAGCTTAGTGGCCATCTGACGGCCCAGGGGACCCTTGGGCAGCATGCCCACGATGGCGTGACGCACAGCGAATTCGGGCTTTTCAGCAATCAGCTTGCGGTACTTGGTTTCCTTCAGGCCGCCGGCATAACCGGAATGATGATAATAAATCTTCTGATCCAGCTTTTTGCCGGTCATAACGATTTTAGCGGCGTTGATGATGATCACGTGATCACCGGTATCCACATGGGGAGTATAGATGGGCTTGTTCTTGCCGCGCAGGATGTTGGCCACCTGGCTGGCGAGACGACCAAGCACCATGCCGTCCGCATCAACGACATACCACTTGCGCTCTACGTTCTGCGCATTTGCCATATAGGTGTTCAAGAGCATTTCCTCCTTGAAATCTGGTAAAACTTTCGGCTGCCGTCCGGTGATGGTCGCACCCTCCGGCGATGTAACAATAGCACCCGGGGCTAGCGGAGTCTATTGATGCAACCGGTAGTATACAAAATTCCGGCGGATTTGTCAATACAAAAACTGCATTTTTTCAAAAAACTTCCCGCTTGCCGCCCGTTGATTCTATTGCAAATTTCCGGCCGGATATGCTATAATGCGGGGGACGCCCGGAGGGATGACGCCGGGCGCGAATGAAGAAAGAAGCCGGGAGGCAAGGCAGCATGTTTCAGTACAAAACCAGGGGCACCTGCTCCACCCAAATCGATCTGGAAATCGAAAACGGCGTGATCACCGCCTGCGCTTTCCATAACGGCTGCGTGGGAAATACACAGGGGCTGGCAAAGATGGTAATTGGCCGCAACGCCGACGAAGTGAAGGAAACCCTGCGAGGCATCCAGTGCCGGGGCGGCACTTCCTGCCCGGATCAGCTGGCTCAGGCCATCGATGCCTATGAGGCGCGGCAGGCGTGATTGTTTGTTCCGCTTATCAGTCACTGCGGCGGAAGGAAAGGAAGAAAGAAAATGGATACGCAGAAACAGAAAGACGCGAAAAAGTTTTGGGTCAGGGCGCTGTGCGTGTTCCTGGCGGTGCTGATGATCGGCTCGTCCCTGGTGGCGGTGCTGAGCCTGCTGTGATCCATTTTGCCGGATCGGACGAATAACCCGGAAACGGCTGACCCTACCGTTCAGCGCGTGCTCCGGGTTTTCTTGCGCAATTTTTTACCGGATATCACATGAATGTATAAAATTGCATGAACAATGAATTTTTACTGAATATTCTCTTGACAAATCCTATAATATCCGTATAATATATGAATAAGCATACGCATTATACAGCGCGTGCGGAAACGAGGCCTCGGGCGGGGCCGGAACGGGGAAAACGATGATGAAGAACGTGTTTATCGACGGCAGCGCGGGCACCACGGGCCTGCGGATCGCCGAAAGGCTGGCGGCGCGGCAGGATATTCAATTGCTGCGGGTGCCGGAGGAATACCGGAAGGACCCGGCGGCCCGGAAGGACTTAATGAACAGGGCGGATATCGTATTTTTATGCCTGCCGGACGACGCGGCCCGGGAAGCGGCGGGGCTGATCGAAAATGAAAAAACGGCGGTGATCGACACCTCCACGGCGCACCGGACGGCGGATAATTGGGTATACGGCTTCCCGGAAATCGGGGGTCTGCGGGACAAGATCAGGGCCGCCAAACGCATTGCCAATCCCGGCTGTCACGCCAGCGGCTTTATCGCTTTGATCGCGCCGCTTGTGGAAGCGGGCCTGATAGCATCGGACGAAAAGCTGACCTGCACATCCCTCACCGGCTATTCCGGCGGCGGCAAGAAAATGATCGCGGAATACGAGGAGGAGGGCCGAAGCCCCCTGCTGGACGCCCCCCGGCAGTACGGGCTTTCCCAAAATCACAAGCACCTGCCCGAAATGCAAAAGGTGTGCGGCCTTTCAAAAGCCCCCATTTTCTGCCCCATTGTGGCTCCCTATTACGCGGGCATGGAAGTGACCGTGCCGCTGTTCGCCGATGCGGTCAAGGGCGGCAAAGAGGCGATTGAAGCGGCTTACGCGGAATATTACCGAAGCGGCCTTGTGCGTTTTGTCAAGGATGCAAGCGAAAACGGCTTCCTGTCCGCCGGAGCCTATGCCGGGCGGGACGATATGGAAATCACCGTTTCCGGCAACGCGGAACGCATCCTGCTGGTGGCCCGGTTCGATAATTTGGGCAAGGGCGCGTCCGGCGCGGCCATTCAGAATATGAACCTGCTGCTTGGGGCCGACGAAGCCGCCGGACTGGTGGTGTAAGCCCATGGCGGACGTTCAGATTTTGCCCATAACGGAGGCGGACTACGACGCCGTGCGGGCGCTTTGGATGACCATTCGGGGCTTCGGCATCCGGGCCCTGGACGATTCCAGGGAGGACGTGGTCAGGTTCATCCGACGAAACCCCACCACCAGCGTAGTGGCGAAAGCGGACGGACGGG
>JAFSNT010000158.1 GCA_017443295.1 Clostridia bacterium | reverse complement strand
TCCACCCACTACATTTCTGTGAAGCAGATCAATGCTGTGCTTCTGGAGGACATTCAGCGTCACGCAAGTTTTGCGGCGGAAGATAAGGAAAAGTACATTGCATATCTGATTCAGCTTTCTGAAAAGGAATGGATCGGTGAAAAAGCGTCCTATACAAAGGAAGCGGAGCAGTGCCAGCGGCGCATCTCCGAACTTGATATTCTGCTGAAACGACTGTACGAGGACAATGTGTTCGGGCGCATCTCCGACGAACGCTTTGCCAGTATGTCTGCTGATTACGAAACCGAATCCAAGAAGCTGAAAGACAGGTACAATGAGATTCAAGCCCTGCTTGCCAACTATGCCCGGCAAAGCCGTGACGCCAAAGAATTTGCCGCTCTGGTGGAGCAGTACACGAACATCACCGAACTGACCGAAGAACTTCTTCACACGCTGATCGAGAAAGTGGTCGTGCATGAGAAGGAGGTCATTGACGGCGAAACCGTGATGCGGATCGACATCTACTACCGCTTCATCGGCAAAGTTGGCAGCGAGGACGATGGAATCTTGATTACACCGAAAACGCGCCGGGCCAGCATCTCGCTGGCTCCCGGCGCGTGAACAGAACGTGTGGTGCGCAATAAACATTACGCCCCAGCGTTCCCTCGTTCCCGTTTCCACGCTTTGATTTGTTCCAGCCTTTCCTTGAACTTATATTCCAGGCCCTGATCGGTGGGCAGGTAATATTCCTTGCCCAGGAGGGAGTCGGGCAGGCAGCGCATGTCGGTGAGCTTTTCCGCCGTGTCGTGGGCGTACTGGTAGCCCTTGCCGTAGCCCAATTGCTGCATGAGGGAGGTAACGCCGTTGCGGATGTGCAGGGGCACGGGTTCGGCCAGCTGGGCCAGGGCGTCCTGCTTGGCGGTTTCATAGGCCACATATAAAGCGTTGGATTTAGGAGCCAATGAAAGATACACCACGGCCTGGGTGAGATGCACGGAGCATTCCGGCATGCCGATCATGTGGCACGCCTGATAGGCGGCGATGGCCAGCTCCAGGGCGCGGGGGTCGGCCAGGCCCACGTCCTCGCTGGCGAAGCGGATCACCCGCCGGGCCACGTACAGGGGGTCTTCCCCCGCTTCCAGCATGCGGGCCAGCCAGTACACCGCCGCGTCGGGGTCGGAATTGCGCATGGATTTGTGGAGGGCGGAGATCAGGTTATAGTGTTCCTCGCCGTTTTTATCGTACAGCAGGGATTTGCGCTGGGTACACTGTTCCACGATTTCCGGGGTCACGGTGACGGTGCCATTTTCCAATTGCCCGTTGAGCACCGCCATTTCTAAGGTGGACAGGGCGGCGCGGGCGTCGCCGTTGGCGAAGCGGGCGATCATGGACAGGGTCTCGTCCCCCATGACCACCTGCTGCCGCCCGAAGCCCTTGGGGCTGGTGAGGGCGCGGCGCAATAGCTGGGCGATTTCCTCCTCCGTCAGCGCTTTCAGCACGAACACCCGGCAGCGGGAAAGCAAAGCGCCGTTGACCTCGAAGGAGGGGTTTTCCGTGGTGGCGCCGATGAGGATGATGCTGCCCTTTTCCACGAAGGGCAGAAAGGCGTCCTGCTGGGCCTTGTTGAAGCGATGAATTTCGTCCACGAACACGATGGTGCGTTCCCCGTAGACCAGATTTTTGTCCGCCCGCTGCATCACCTCGCGAATCTCCTTGATGCCGCTGGTGACGGCGGAAAAATTGATGAAGGAGGCCCTGGTCTGATTGGCGATCACGTGGGCCAGGGTGGTTTTGCCCACGCCCGGCGGCCCCCAGAAGATCATGGAGGACACCTGATCCCCCTCCACGATGCGGCGCAGCACCTTGCCCGGCCCCAATAAATGCTTCTGCCCGATGATCTCATCCAGCGTTTCGGGCCGAAGGCGCGCGGCTAAAGGCTGGAGCTGCTCTGCTTGCAGCATGGATACCTGTTCGTTCATAGCGCTGTCTCCCATGGCGTAAAGATTGCTTCCCTTCTATTGTAAATCCAAAATCCGCGTTTCGCAAGGGGTGCGGGAAGGAACCGGCGGGGCTTTGCCCCGCACCCCACCAGGGGAATGATTCCCCTGGACCCTCTCCTGCGGATATAGCCTGACGCGGAAAGCCCCCAACGGCTCTTTAACAAATTCCAATTTCTCATCATGCGTGAGCCGTGTAAACGCCCGGACATTGTAAATTTACAGGAAACCGCCCCGCGTTTCCTGAATTTGGGCTTGCAGTGACGCCGCCAAAAGGATATAATGGAGATGGACAAGAAAGGAGAATTTGCCATGAAAAAGAATGTATGGACTGGAATATTATGCGCAATGCTCTGCCTGCTGCTGTGCGTGTCCGCCGCGCTGGGCGAAACGCGCCAGGGCGTGATCGCCCGGGAAGGGACGGAGGAACCCATCGAGGAAACCCTGTTTGAAAGCGCCATGGGCTTTTCCTTCTGGTATGCCAGCGAATGGCTGGAAGCGTATTACGGCGAAGAGAACAACATTGACGGCGTGATCGTGGAAACCATCTATTCCGACGATGCTATGGTGTTCTCCCTGATCTCGGAGGAGGACGCCGCGGAATACACCGGCGATATGGAAAAGGATATTACGGAGCTGGCCGGCGACGGTCGCGTACAGCTGGACGTGTATCGGGAAGTGGTGGACGGACGGTACCATTTCCTGACCCTGATCGCGGAAAAGGGCCTGTACTTCCGCGCCGTGGGCGAGTACGCGGAGGAAGCGGCGGAAGGAAACGGCAAGCTGTTCCAGCTGGTGCTGGACAGCGTGACCCTCACGCCGGACTGCCTGATCCGCGCGCAGTGGGGCGACCTGACGGCGGATGGGGCGGACGGCGCGCAGGTGATCCTGACGGCGCTGGAGCCGGTGACGGATGTGAAGCTGCTCAAGCTGGAGTGGGAAGAAATGGCCGTCACCTGGGAACAGGCGGCGTCCCTGAGCGCCCTGGACGCGGGCCAGGCGGTGGCCGTCACCCTGCAGTTCATCGGCGATCTGCCCAACAACGGCCTCCAGTATACCGACGCGGCGGGCGAAACCCACGCCTTTGCCCTGGATATCAGCGGCGAGGACGGGCACCTGCTTTTCTGGGAGCTTGAACAGTAAAAAACGCAATCAAAGCGCGAGGCGCCGTCAGCAGAACGGCGCCTCGATTCTTTTTCTTGACTTCGAGCGCGCTTTACGGTATATGATACGTTTGAGATGTTTATTCCAGAAGGAGGCAGGATCACCTTGGACGCATTGCAGGCCATTCTTACCAGACGCAGCACCCGGAATTATTTGCCTGACGCCATTGAACCGGAAAAGCTGGACCGAATTTTGGAAGCGGCGCGGCAGGCACCCAGCGGCGGCAACAATCAAACCAATCATTTTCTGGTGATCCGCAGCCGGGAAGTGATTCAAAAACTGATCGCGATAACCGAAACGGCCTTCGCCCACATGGAGATTGAAGAAAACACCTATACCAGCCTGAAACACGCCATTGCCGCGTCTAAAAAGGGCGGCTATGTGTTCTGCTACAACGCCCCCGTGTTGATCGCGGTAGCCAACCGCCGGGATTACGGCAACAATTTGGCGGACTGCGCCTGCGCCATCGAAAACATGATGGTGGCCGCCAACGCCCTGGATTTGGGCAGCTGCTGGATCAATCAGCTGCGGTGGCTGAATGAAGATCAGGCGCTGGTGGACTATCTGCGCGCCTTGGGCATGCGGGAAAACGAACGCGTTTACGGCGCGGTGATTATCGGCTATCCCGCCACGGAAAGCGGCCTGCCCAACCGGAACCTGATGGCGCAGAAGGGCAACGAAATCACGTATATCGACTGACGCGGCTCACGCACGAAAGGTACGTTGGGGATACGCTGGGGCCGCGGAGGCCCCAGGGGTACACCAGCGTTTGCAATAAAAATCCACGCCGGGGAACCCGGCGTGGGTGAAGAACGGGTGACTTGACAGGGGGCGCTTATTGCTTTAGCCCTGATAATTTCTTTTGGCCGCGCTTATCGGATTGCTTGTTGGAGGAGTTCACCACGATCTTCTGGATGCAGATGAACAGCAGCAGCAGCAGGCCGGTGGCGATTTTGCCCCACCAGGAAAGCAAATCGCCCTGGAAGGTGATTAGCGCGGGAATGATGGATTTCAGCATCACGCCGAAGAACGTACCCACCATATATCCCACGCCGCCGGTGAGCAGCGTGCCGCCGATGACCGCGCAGGTGATCACGTCCAGTTCCCCGCCCTGGAGGGACAGGTTCCAGCCGCTCTTCACATACAGCGTGTAGGCAATGCCGGACAGCACGGAACACAGGCCGTTCAGGCCATATACCAGCACCTTGGTGCGGCCCACGGGCAAGCCCATCAGCTTGGCGCTCTGCTCGTTGCCGCCGATGGCGTACACGTTGCGGCCAAAGCGCGTTCTTTGCAGCAGGTACATGCCCACCAGCAGCACCACGATAAACAGGATGATGCTGAAATTGATGTACGCGATGGGCTTGATTTTCACCCATTTCCCGTCCTGCATGTGCATGAAATAGATTTTCCAGCCGGCCAGCTCGTCGATCACGCTGTTCTGGATGGTGATGGATTTGGCGCTGATGAGGGAACAAACGCCGCGGGCCAGGAACATGCCCGTCAGGGTGGTGATGAAGGGCGGTACGTTCAGGTAGTGGATCACCCAGCCCATCAGCAGGCCCAGGCCGACGCCCACAAACAGGGAGAAGGCGATGCAGATCCAGGGACTCAGGCCCATTTCGGTGGTGCCGTAAGCGATGAACATGCCCGTCAGGGAGGCCACGGCAGCCACGGACAGGTCGATGCCGCCGGTAATCAGCACAAAGGTCATGCCCACGGCGGAAATGCCCAGGTAGGCGTTATCCACAAAGAGGGTGGTCATGGTGCGCAGGGTGTTGAAGCCCTTGCTGCCGAAAGCGATGGTACCGAAGAGATACATGAGCAGGAAAATACCCACTGTGGCGTAGACCATGATGTACTTGGGGTTCATCATTTTGCTCCACAGGCTCTGGCGGGTGGGATTCGTTTTCTTATCCATCACTTAACGCCTCCCTTTGCAAGCGCCACTTTGGCTGCTCTGGCCCTGGTCCGCTTGGCGATGTAGTTGCTCACGGGTTCGGACTGCAGCACGATCACAACCGCGATGATCAGCGCTTTGAACGCCATGGTGGCTTCGGAAGCAATGCCGAAGAAGTATACCAGGGTGACGATGGTGCGGATGATGATGGAGCCGATCACCGTACCCAGCAGGCTGAATTTTCCGCCGGTCATGCTGGTGCCGCCGATAACCACCGCCAAAATGGCGTCCATTTCAAAGTTCAGTCCGGCGTTGTTGGAGTCGTTGGACATGATGCGGCTGGAGTAAATCAGGCCGGAAATGCCGGACAGCAGGCCGGTCAGGGCGAACACGATGAAAATGACCATTTGGGCGTTGATGCCGGACAGGTGGCTGGCCTTCCGGTTGATGCCCACGGATTCCACGAAGGTGCCGAAAGCCGTCTTGCGCACGAACAGATACACCGCCAATATCACCACCGCCGTGATGATGATGGGCATGGGCAGGAACAGGAAGCTGCCCTGGCCGATCATGCGGAAGGGGGAGTACTGGGTGGTGAACTGCTTGCCGTTGGTGGTGATCTGGGCGATGCCGCGGCCGCAGACCATCAGGATCAGCGTGGCGATGATGGGCTGCATGCCGCCCTTGGCGATGAGGAAGCCGTTGAACAGGCCCATGACGGCACAAACCACCAGCGGCACCACGATGGCCAGGTAGAAGGGATACACCGAATAATCGCCCGGCGTATTGTAGATGATCACGTCCCAGCGCATGAATTTCAGGGCGATGGCGCCGGAAACGGCCACCAGGGCGCCCACCGACAGGTCCGTGCCGCCTAAGGCGATGACCAGCGTCATGCCCATGGCGATGATCGTGATTTCACTGGAACGGTTGATGATATCAATGATGTTGCCAAACAGCATCCCCGTGGCGGGCTGATAGCTGATGTTGAAAAAGTCCGGGCGCACAAACAGGCAAACCAGCAGCACCAGCACCTCTGCTACCACAGCCCAGGTGACCTTGGAACGGGTCAGCCGGGAAAGATCGAATTTCTTTTTCATTGCGCCTCACCTCCTGCCGCCGCGGCGCCTTCCGCGATGATGGCCAGGATTTTTTCCTGCGTACAGCTTTCACCGTTCAGCTCGGCCACCTTCTGGCGGTCGCGCATGACGATGATCCGGTTGGAGCAGCGGATGATTTCATCCAGCTCGGAGCTGATAAAGATGACCGACACCCCGTCCTCGCACATTTCCAGCATCAGCCGCTGGATTTCCGCCTTGGCGCCGATATCAATGCCGCGGGTGGGTTCGTCGAGGATCAGCACCTTGGGATCGGTCGCCATCCAGCGGGCTAAGATCACCTTCTGCTGGTTGCCGCCGGACAGCTCGCCGATCTTCTTTTCCGCGTTGGGCGTGGCGATGCCCAGCTCCTTGATGTATTTGTCCGCCAAATCGTTCTGCTCTTTCATGGTCAGGGGATGCAGGAAGCCCCGCCGGGCCTGAACCGCCAGGGCGATATTTTCGCGGATGCTCAGATCGCTGATGATGCCATCCCGTTTGCGGTCCTCAGGGCAGAACGCCATGCCGTGAACCAGGGCGTCATAAGGCTTTTTGAATTTTACGCCCTTTGCTTCCAGCTCTAAGGTGCCGTCGGTCAGGTGCGTCACGCCGAAAAGCATTTCCGCCGTTTCTGTGCGGCCGCTGCCCAGCAGGCCGGCAAAGCCCACCAGTTCGCCCTTTTTCACATCGAGGGAGATATCGTCGATTTTCGCGGGCGCTCCGATATGGTCGGCCTTGAGCATATAAGGCGCGTCCGGCTTCACGCTGGCGCGCTTCAGATTAAAGATGGCGTCCATATCCTTGCCCACCATCTGAGTAACCAATTCCACTTTGGTGATGTCCTCAATGTTATAGGTGCCGATCAGATGCCCGTTTCGCAGGATCGTCAGCCGGTCGCTGATGGCAAACACCTGATCCAGGAAATGGGTGATGAAGATGATGCCCATGCCCTCGGCCTTCAAATCGCGCATGACATCGAACAGCAGCTGTACTTCGTTCTCGTCCAGGGAAGAAGTGGGTTCGTCCAAAATCAAAATTTTCGCCTGCACATCAACGGCGCGAGCGATAGCCACCATCTGCTGAATTGCGGTGGAATAGTAGGAAAGGGGGCGGGTGACGTCGATATCCAAACGGAATCGGGCCATCAGCTCCCTGGCGCGGCGGTTGATCGTCCGCCAGTCGATCTGGCCGAACCGCATGGGCTGCCGACCGACAAAAATATTTTCTGCCACCGTCAGATTGGGGCACAGGTTCACTTCCTGGTACACGGTGGAAATGCCGATTTCTATGGCGTGCTGGGGACTTTGCGGCTGGATTTCTTTGCCCTCCAGGAGAATGGTTCCGGCATCCTTATGATGCACGCCCGTCAGGCATTTGATCAAGGTGGATTTCCCCGCGCCATTTTCACCCAGCAAAGAATGAATTTCTCCCGCACGCATAAAAAAATCCACCTTATCCAGTGCTTTCACACCGGGAAACTGGATTTCGATTTGGTGCATTTCAAGCAAGTTCTGCTCCGACAAAGGAACCCCTCCTTAAGAAAAGGCAGGGCGGGAAGTCGCCCATCCGCCCTGCCTGTGGACTATCAAATCATGTTCCAGTAGCTGGAATCATCATCAATACACGCGCTCGTCGATCACGTCGCCCGCCTTGACGGAAACCACGCCGCCAACGTCGATGCCGCCGTCGGTATCATACACGCCCTCTTCGGGATGCAGGATGTCCTTGGAGCCTTCAGCGCCAGCCAGCAGGTCTTCGATGGCCTTCACAACGGCGGGGCCATACAGAGGAGTGCATTCGATGGTGGCGTTCATTTCGCCGTCCACGATGGCCTGGAAAGCAACCTTAACGGAGTCGCAGCCAACGATGATGATGTCCTTGCCAGGCACCTTGCCGGCGGCCTTGATGGCGTCGATGGCGCCCAGGGCCATGTCGTCGTTCTGAGCGATCAGCACGTCGATCTTGTCAATGGACTTCAGCCAGCTCTCCATCAGGGCCTGGCCTTCAGCGCGGGTGAAGTTGCCGCTCTGCTGAGCAACCTTCTTCAGGTTCGGATAAGCTTCCATAGCCAGCAGGTTGCCTTCGGTACGGCCAACCTGAGCGCCGGAACCGGTGGTGCCTTCCATGATGGCAACGCAGACTTCTTCGTCGCCGCGGCCGATGGACTTGAGGTATTCGCCGGCCCAGGCAACCTGACGGCGGCCTTCTTCGACGAAGTCACCGCCGAAAGCGGCGTAGTATTCGATCTTGTCCATGCAGTCAGGCATACGGTCGACCAGGATCAGGGGAATTTCAGCTTCGTTGACTTCCTTCAGCACTTCTTCCCAGCCGGAGTCCACGATGCAGGTCAGCACGATCACATCGACGCCCTGGGTGATGAAGTTGCGCAGAGCCTTGATCTGATTTTCCTGCTTCTGCTGAGCGTCATCATAGATGTAGTCCCAGCCTTCATGCTCGCCAACCCACTTGTTGATGCTGTCGGTGTTGGCGGTGCGCCAGTCAGATTCCTGACCGATCTGAGAGAAAGCGATCTTCACGCCTTCAGCCAGAGCGCTCACAGCGGACAGAGCCATGATCATAGCCAGAACCAAAGCTACCAGTTTTTTCATTGGATTTCCCTCCTGAAGTTTTTTTGCCGGGTCTTTCACCAGCATTGTGCCCCTATTATACTTTTCCGGGGGTGGGATGGAAAGAGGCGCGTTTATGCCGTCAGTGCAATTTGTTTTTCCTTTTCGCAAAAGGAAGAAAAGAGGCCCTTTTTTGGTTGATTGTCTTTTGATTGCCAGTTGATTTTCTTTTAGCGGTCAATCTTCCTGCGGTTCCTCGCCCGCCTTGGCGAAGCCGGAGCGGAACTCGCTGGGGGTGACGCCGGAGCATTTCTTGAAAAGGTAGCTGAAATAGTGGGGATCGTTGTAGCCCACGGCGTAGGCGATTTCAGAGGAGCGCATGGAGGTGCTGTACAAAAGCTCCCGGGCCTTGGCCATGCGCAGGTCGATCAGGTACTTGGTGAAGGTCATGCCGGTGGTCTGGGAAAAAAGGGTGGAAAAATGGCTGCTGCTCATGGCAACGTAATCCACCACATCCTGGAAGGTCAGGTTGGGGTTGGTGAAATTGCTTTCCAGATACCGGCGGGCCTTGTTCACCGCCGGGTTGCCCTTCACGCTGCCGTTGGATTCCCGGAACTTGATGGCCCGGTGCATCACGGCCAGGGCGCGGGAAATATAGCCCTCCAAATCGTCCAGCCCGGCGGTGGACCGGTCCAGCCAGACGGGTTCCAGCACCTTCTGCGGGTCGCCGCCCGCCTCCTGAATGATGCGGAAGGCGGTCATCAGCACCTCGGAGCGCAGATAGTTCCCGTCCAGAGGGATGCAGGCGTTCATCGTTTTGAGGGAATCCACGTAATCCATGAGCTGCTCCTTGAAATCCCCCAAATCGGCGTACTTCATCCGGTCGTAAAGGGACTGCACCTCCAGGGCCTTGTCCGCGCTGCGGGGCGTTTCCCGCACGTCCCGCGCGCCGATGATGCGGCGCATCTGGAGGGGCTGGCGGTTGTTTTCGGCCACGTGCCGGGTGTGGCGGGCGGATTTATAGGAGGAAGAAATATCGCAGAAGTCGGCCACCGTTTCGCCGATGGAGGCGCGCACGTCGCCGCAGCCCGCCCGGTCCAGTTCGTCCAGGGCGGAACGGGCGAAGGAATAGGCCCTTTCTTCGATGTCCTTTTCGCTGTCCCCTAACACCAGGGCGTTGAGGAAGCCCTCGCCGCTGCTCAGGAACACGGAATCATAGCAGCGCTCCATCAGCTTCATCAGGTTGGCGTGCATATCGGTATAATCCGCGTCCTCGCTGCTGGCGCGGAATTCGATCACCGTGTAGCGGGAGGAAATCAGGTTGATGCCGAAGGAACGCATCTGGGTGCAGATTTTCTTTCCCTCGGTTTCGCTCACGCCGTTCATGATCACGTTGCTGATGATCTGCTCCTGCACCAGCTTTTTTCCGTTGCGCATCTGCTGGCGCAGCTTTTCCAGATCCTGCTGCTCCATCTGCTCTTTTTCGATGGACTTGACCAGCCGGAAAAGCACGCTTTTCAGCTCGTCGGAAGAAATGGGCTTGAGCAGGTATTCCTGCACGCCCAGGGAAATGGCCTGCTTGGCGTAGTCAAAGCTGTCGAAGCCGGACAGGATCACGATCTGGATCCAGGGCATCACCCGCCGCACTTCCCGGCACAGGGCGATGCCGTCCAAAAAGGGCATGCGGATATCGGTGATGAGGATATCGGGCTTCTCATCGCGGATCATGGGCAGGGCGATTTCCCCGTCCGGCGCTTCGCCCACCAGCTGAAAGCCGTTGGCCTCCCAGTCGATATTGTTGCGCAATCCTTCCCGGATCACAATTTCGTCGTCTACCACGAAAACCTTATACATGCTTCTTCCCTTCCAATCCGGCGGGAACCCGGAAGCTGATCCGGGTGCCTCCCGCGTCGCTTTCGATTTGCAGGCCCTCCTGCATGGAGTAGTAAAGGCGGATGCGCAGATCCACGTTTTTCATCCCGAAGCCGCTGCCTGTGGGGCTGTTCATCTGCGCGTTTTCATCCCTGAGGGCGCGGCGCACCTCCTCCAGGCGTTCCGGGGTCATGCCGGGGCCGGTATCCTGCACGCAGAAAAGCAGGCTGTCGCCCTCCCGGCTGCCGGTAATGGTGATCTTTCCGCCGCCGCGCTTGAGCTTGATGCCGTGATAGATGGCGTTTTCTACCAGGGGCTGCAAAAGCAGCTTGGGCAGGATTTCATTTTCGATCTCCGGATCGAAGGAGATGCTGTAATTGAGGATGTCCCGATAGCGCACCTTCTGGATGGACAGGTAGCCTTCCAGATGCCGCTTTTCCTGGCCCACGGTGATCCATTCCTCGCCGGAACTCAGGGAAATGCGGAAAAAGTCGCTGAGCGCTCGGGTGATGTGGATGACCTCTTCGGTGTTTTTCGCTTCCGCCTGCCAGATGATGGCGTCCAGGGTGTTGTACAGGAAATGGGGGTTGATCTGGGCCTGCAACATGCGCAGCTCGGCCCGCTTCAGGTTTTCCTGCTCCTGCTTGTTCTGCTCCATCAGGCCGATCAGGCGCACGGCCATGGTGTTCAGGCTCTGGGTCAGGGGCATGAGTTCCTTGGTCTCCATATCCGGGGCGCGGGTGGCCAGCTCGCCGTCGGCGATTTTCCCGGCAAAGCGCTCCAGCTTCTGGATCTGGCCCTGAATGAAACCCGACAGGTGCTGGTTGATCTGGATGAAAATGTGGATCATCACGCCCCACAGCACGATTTCCAGCAGCCAGCACACCACGAACATCCGCCGGGCCTGCTGGTTTTCCTCCGCCTCCCGGGAGACGCGCTTGGCGATGTAATCCTCCACCAGGTCCCGGCCTAAGCTGCCCACATTGCGCAATTCGCCCAGCAGGGCCTGGCTTTCGGCCACGCTCACGCTGTTCAAAATGTTGGTTTCGATGCGGGCGACGTACTGGCGCATGGTTTCCAGGGTGCGCCGCACTACCAGCAATTCCGTGTCCTCCGGGCCGTCGCTGGTGCTGATCAGCAGATCCTCCACCCGGTCGATCATGGCGTTGGCCTCGCAGTCCGCCACAGTTTTCCGGCCCGCGATCACCTCCCACACCTCGTTGGGAATATCGTCGTAAATCACGGGCTTGAGGGCGATCACCGATTCGATTTCCCCCACGAAGTCCTCATACCGCTTTTCAAAAAGGAAGGTGAACGCCAAATTGATCATCATAAAAACCAGCAGGGCCATGGTAAAAAACCGCCCGCTGCCGTTCACCATGGAAATGATGCTGTTTCGCTTGCGCAGCGCCGTAAACCTTTCCACGGTCAGTACCCCCTCGGGGCGAGCTGGGAAAGATCGTCAAATTCGGTGAAGGCCCGCTCGGAAGAATAAACCTCCCGCTCCACGGGCTTGCCGTCCTTCAAATCCCTGGCAATCTGCATGATGGCTTCGCCTAACATGGGGGTACACTCCACCACGCAGTTCACCTTGCCTTCCTTGAGCAGATCAATGGCCTGCTGCTCCCCGTCCACGGAAATGATGATCACGTCCCTGCCGGGAATCACGCCGTATTCCCCGAAGGCGTCCAGCGCGCCGTACATCATGGCGTCGTTATGGGAAAAAAGCACGTCAAATTCCGTTCCGTATTTTTCCAGCATCAGCCGCACGCATTCCTTGCCCTTGGAAATCATAAAATCGCCGGAAATGCTGTCCAGGATATGGACGCGGGGTTCCTTCGCCACGGTGTCGCGGAACCCGGCGGAGCGCAGCAGCATGGGGGAGGAACCCTGGGTGCCGGTCAGCTCCACCACGTTCAAAACGGTTTCCGGGGGCAGGGTGGACAGCTTTTTCAGCAGGTATTCCCCCGCCATCACGCCTTCGCTGTAAAAATCGCTGCCCACGTGGACGGCGTACAGCGATTCGTCTTTGGTATCCACGGTGCGGTCCTCAATGATCACGGGAATGCCCGCTTCCCGGGCTTCGCGCAGCACGTTGTCCCAGCCCTCCTGCACGATGGGGCTGAAGGCGATCACGTCCACCCGGTAGGCGATGAAGGAGCGCAGGGCGGTGAGCTGCTTTTCCTGGGACTGATTGGCGTTTTCCAGCATCAGCCGGATCCCGGCGGCTTCCGCCGCTTCCTGTACGCTCTTGGTGTTGCCGATGCGCCAGCCGCTTTCCGAACCCAGCTGGGAGAAGCCCAGCAGCAGGGCGTCGTCCTTCTTTTCTTCCTCCGCCTGCCTGGAGCAGCCCGTCAGGGCCAGCGTGAGCAGCAATAAAACCGTCAGAAAAGCCCGGAAAAGCGGTTTTCGCAAGGATTTTCATCTCCATCCGGCTCATCTTCCCGCCTTGCGGCGGGGGGAGCGCATAATCATTATACAGAAAAGCCCTGGCATTTTCCATAGCTCTAAAAGGAAAACGACAACTTCCGAATCAGAACCAACCGTCCACGCCGCCCCTCCAAAGGCGAAAAGGCCCGCCGGAACGCGGCGGGCCGGGACGCGGAAAGAGATCAATTCACATAGGGATTGTAAATCACTTCGCCGGTTTCCGTGTTCCGGGAGAAGTGCTTCACATAGTTCCAGAACAGGTCCATGCCGTAATCGGGATGCAGGCCGTGGGGCAGCAGCTCGGTGAAGCTGACGGCCAGCACGGGCGCGCCCGCCTCGTTGTTCTTGTACCAGGTGACGTTTTCATATTCGTCATTCAGCAGCTTCACCACGATCTTGTCCGTGTTGAAGCCGACGACAGGATGGGATTCAAAGTCGTAATTGACGGCGCCCAAGCCGTTGAACTGGGCGAACAGATTAATGGCGTCCTGATAGCCCTGGCCTAAGATGCCTTCCGCCTGGTTGTACGCGCCGTCCAGGTCGAACTGGGAGGTGGTGAACATCACGGCCACGTCCAGCTTTTCAAAGGCGGCAATTTCTTCTTCCGTGGGCACGTGCAGGCCCCAGGGGGTACCGGCGGCCATGGGCACGGCGGCGGCGAAGAGTTCAGGCGCGCATTCCACCGCTTCCACCGTGGCCGCGCCGCCCATGGAGTAACCGGTCACATACACGCGGGCGGGGTCCAGAGCGGGATAGGTTTCCAGCATGTACCGAACCAGGGCGGGCAGGGCCTTGCCGTTCACATCGAAGGGAGAAGCGCCGAAGATGCCCGCGCCGGGCACGTCGGTGGCGTAGCGGGGGGCCACGATGGCCAGGCGTTCCCGTCCGGCCAGCACGATGAGGCCCAATTCGTCGGTGGCCTGCACGGGATCGTCGCCGCCGCCGTGGTTGGACAGGATCAGGGGAATGCTGTGTTCCGCCGCCGTGCCGTTCAGCACTTCTTCGGGCAGGAATTCATACCAGGTGTTCAGGTATTCGCCGTTTTCCGCCTGGAATTCGGAGAAGCGCTCCTCCTGGTGTTCGGTGACCACGATGCCGTCCGGGGTCTTGCTGTTCAGGATGGGGTTGCGGGTGGTGAGGGTGTAGGGGGCCTGGTTGAAGGAATAGCCGCTGTATTCTCCGGCGGCCACGAACAGACCGGCCTTCACCACGGGGGTGCGCATGGCCTTGACGAGCAGGGAATAGTAAGCGTCGTTCACGTATGCGGCCAGTTCTTTGCCCTCGGCAGCCACGGCCACCTTGCGCACGGGGAACTGCTGGTTGTAATACACGGTTTTGCCGTCGGTGATTTCACAGGCGTAAGCGCCGTTCGCTTCCTGGAACTTATCAAACGCCGTGTCGGAAGCGTTCACCAGGTACACCGGCACGGGCACCGCCACGTTTAGGATTTCTTCCATGTCGGCGTTCACCAGCATCATGCCCGCCACGCGGCCGACGTAGTCCAGCTGGGGCGCCACATAGTTGCACAGGAAGGACGCGCCGCCGCCTAAGCCGATCAGGTAACGGTTGGTCACGCCGCCGTAGTAGTAATTGTCGATGTAGCCCGCGCCGCCCCGCACGCCGCCGCCCAAGTTGCACATGGCGGACTGGAGCTGATAGTAGGCGTACTGATCCGCCGCGCCGAAGCCCGCGGCCTTGTCGGCGGGGGTCACCAGCAGGGCGCTGCCGCCCGCCTCGTCGATCATGGCGGTGACGCCTAAGCCCTGCAAATAGGCCAGTGCGGCGGCCTTATCGGCGATTTCCTCGTCCGTATACACCAGGATGTTGGTGTTCATGCGGTACGCGGCGGTGAGGCCGGTGTAGGTGTTGGCGCGGTACACGTAGGTGGTGCCCGCGGGGTAGGTTTCCATGGCGGGGTCCGTCACGAATTCCTTGCCGTAAAGGGGCGCGAACAGCGCGGGGCCGTTGGCATGCACCTCTTCCATGGTTTCAAAGGTGGGTTCCACGGGCAGCTGCTGCTGATACCCCTGCGCCAGCGCGCCGGAACACGCGAACGCGGAGATCACCAGGATCAGGGACAGGAAAAAAGCCAGCCGTTTCATTGTTGAGTTTCCTCCTTGTTTATTGCAGGGCCTTGCCGCCTGCATTTTTTCTGAACTTATTATATAGCTCCCTTGGGGGAGAGAACAAGACGGCTGTTCTTTCCGGAACAGTCGATTCGATTGCCGGGCAAACAGGCTCTATCGGGCCGCCGCAGGCGGCTTTTTGCTCCAAGCCCTTTTTTGCGGCCCCGTATTAAGGAGGAAAAAACAGGGTGGAAAGGAAAGCCTTTATACCGGCTTCAGAGCGCGGAATACAGAGCGCAGAGTTTAGATGATATAGACGATTTACACGAGATTCCAAAGCGTTCAACTATATAAATCTGAACTCTGAACGCTGTACTCTCCCGCGCGTTAATCCTTGGCGGCTGAACAATTCCTTTATTCCCATGAACCGCAATTTGTGTTATAATATGGAAGAAATATGGCAGAGAAAGGATGTCCTGTATGCCGTTTGAAATCGTTCGGAATGATATTACGAAAATGAAGGTGGACGCCATCGTGAACGCGGCCAATCCCTCCCTGCTGGGAGGCGGCGGCGTGGACGGGGCCATTCACCGGGCCGCCGGGCCGGAGCTGCTCAGGGAATGCATGACCTTAGGGGGGTGCAATCCGGGCGAAGCGAAGATCACCGGGGGCTACCTTCTGCCTGCCAAATACGTGATCCACACGGTCGGCCCCATCTGGCACGGCGGAAGCTTCGGGGAAAAGGAGCTGCTGACCGCCTGCTACCGCCATTCCCTGGAGCTGGCCTCGGCCCACGGCTGTGAAACGGTGGCCTTTCCCATGATTTCCGCGGGCGCTTACGGCTACCCCAAGGACGAGGCCATGACCGTGGCGGTGGACGCCATCACCCAATACCTGAACGACCACGACCTGACGGTGTACCTGGTGGTTTTCGGGCACACGGAATTTTTGACCGGGAAAAAGCTGTTCCGGGACGTGCAGGAATACATCGACGACGTATACGCCGCAGCACACGTTCAAAAGAACGTGGAATTGACCCGCGAGCGCCTGTGGCACAGCGACGAACAGGCCGCCATGGATATGGATCAGGCCCTGGGTTCGGTGTTCAGCGCCGTACAAGCGGCCCCGAAAGCGGCGTACGCCCCCTCGGCGGCCCCGGCGCGCGCGCTGGAAGACATGCTGAAAAAAACCGACAAGGGCTTTTCCGAAACGCTCATGGAGCTGATCGACCAAAGGGGCATGACCGACGCCCAATGCTATAAAAAGGCCAACGTGGATCGCAAGCTGTTCAGCAAAATCCGTTCCAACCCGGCCTATAAGCCCAGCAAGCCCACCGTGTTCGCCTTCGCGGTTTCCCTTCGGCTGAACCTTTCGGAAACCAAAAATCTGCTGAAAAAAGCGGGGTTCGCCCTGTCCCACAGCAGCAAATTCGATATCATTCTGGAATACTTCATCCGTTCGGGCAACTACGATATTTTTGAAATCAACGAGGTGCTGTTCCATTATGACATGCCGCTGTTAGGCTCCGGAACCAACTAATATTTGTCGCTTCCCAGGCGACCCTTTTTCCCTCCCTTTTCTGTATGATACATGCGCAAGGTTGAAAAAAGCCCTGCGATCACACAAACGGGAGGGAATTTCGATGAAAAAGGATTTGACGGAGCTGGTGTTCATTCTGGACAAAAGCGGTTCCATGGCCGGGCTGGAGGCGGACACCATCGGCGGCTTCAACGGCATGATCGAGCGCCAGAAAAAGCAGGAGGGCCAGGCTTTTGTTTCCACCGTGCTGTTTTCCGACGAAAGCACCGTGATTTATGACCGGGTGGATCTGCGCAAAATCGAACCCATGACGGATAAGCAGTATTACGTGGGCGGCTGCACGGCCCTGATCGACGCCATCGGCGGGGCCATCCGCCACATCGGCAACGTACACAAATACGCCCGGGAGGAGGACCGGCCCGAGCATACTGTGTTCGTGATCACCACGGACGGCATGGAAAACGCCAGCCGCCGGTATTCCGCCGCGCAGGTCAAGGACATGGTGAAGCGGCAGAAGGAAAAATACGGCTGGGAATTCCTGTTCTTGGGCGCTAACATCGACGCCGTGGAAACGGCTTCCCGCTTCGGCATCGGCCGCGACCGCGCCGTGACCTTCCTCAACGACAGCCGGGGCCAGGCCCTGAACTATCGGGAGGTCAGCAAGGCGGTGGCCTCCGTTCGCAGGAACATGCCCCTTTCCGACGACTGGAAGGACTTGATCGAAGAGGACTTTGCGGCCAGAAAGAGCAGCCGGTAAAAAGCGGCCGGCATAAGACGGGCGGGACGGCTCCCGCCCGTCTTTGCGTGCGCTTCCGGATTTTCTGAAATTTCTATGCCCAAACATAGCATGATTCCCTTGTCATTCGGGCGATAATCCCGTATAATAGCATCGGACATTTTTATCCAGGTACGGAATGATCAGTATACGGGGGAGGAAGCGATGCTGATGAAAGGCATCAGAGCGAATGCAATCAACGGGAAGCGCCTCATTTTGGCGGCCATCTGCGCCGCGCTGGCGCTGGCCCTGATCGCGCCCGGGGCGTTTTCGGAGGAACCGGCGGCCAAGACGGTGCGCGTGGGCTGGTACGATTCGCCCTTTAATCAGAAGGATCAGTTTGAACGGCGTTCCGGCTACGCCTACGAGTACCAGCAGAAAATCGCCGCTTATACGGGCTGGGCCTATGAATATGTGGAGGCCAGCTGGCCTGAGCTACTGAAAATGCTGGAGGCGGGGGAAATCGACCTGCTCAGCGACGTTTCCTATACCCAGGAGCGGGCGGAGCGCATGCTTTTTACCTCCCTGCCCATGGGTTCGGAAAGCTATTACGCCTTTATTGCCAGCGGCAACCGCTCCATTACGCCCGAAGACGTGACTTCCTTTAACGGCAAGCGGGTGGGCGTGAACGCGGGCAGCGTGCAGGCGGAGCTGTTTTCGGCCTGGGCCCAGGAGCATGGGGTGCAGGCGGAGCTGACGCCCCTCACCGTGACCGAAGTGGAATGCATGCAGATGCTGTACAACGGCGCAATCGACGTGTACGTCACCATCGACGCCTATGGCAGCGACAGCGCCTGCGTGCCCGTGTGCAAGATCGGCCAGTCCGATTTCTATTTTGCCGTGAGCAAAGCGCGGCCGGACCTGCTGGCCGAGCTGAATAACGCCATGAGCAGGATCCAGGACGAAAACCGGTTCTATAATCAGCAGCTGTTCGACCAGTACGTGCGGGGCAACGGGGTGAACACCTTCATCTCCTCCGGCGACCAGGACTGGCTTGCCGACCACGGGGCCATCCGCGTGGGGTATCGGGCGGGCTATCTTCCCTACTGCGACGTGGATATGATGACGGGCGAGTTTACCGGCGCGCTGAAGGATTATTTTGCCTATGCCGCCGCCGCCCTGAAAAACGTGGACGTGGAATTCGTTCCCGTGGCCTACGCCACCGTGGAAGCCGCCCTGGAGGCGCTGCAAAACGGGGAAATCGACTGCGTGTTTCCCGTGAACTTAAGCTCCTTCGACGCGGAGGAAAAGGGCCTGATCGTCACCTCCCCCCTCATGCGGGCGGAACTGTACGCCGTGGTGAAAAACGCGGATCGTCAAAGCGCCCTGTCCTGGCCGGAAGCCACCGTGGCCATCGTTGTGGGCGACGTGAGCCGCGAGGTGTTCGTCAAGGATAATTACCCCGACTGGAAGATCATGCATTACAGCGGCACCGAGGAATGCCTGCGGGCCGTGCGGGGCGGGGAAGCCAACTGCTGTCTGCTCGGCAATTCCCGCGTGTTTGAGTACGATTCCATTATGGATCAGTACGGCCTGTCCGCCGTGGCCACCGGCAAATCCATGGCCCAGGCCTTCGCCCTGCGCAGGGGCAGCAACCAGCTGTATTCCATCCTGAACAAAACCATCGGCCTGATCCCCAGCGCCGATGTGGACGCCATGATCGCCGCCTATTCTTATCGGGACGATAAGGTGACGGTGCTGGAATTCATCAAGGAAAACAGCGCCTCCGTCATTTTTGTGATCATCGCCGCCTCCCTGGCGATCATCGTGCTTTTGATGCAGAGCCTGAAAAACGCCCGCCGCGCCAACGAAGGGGAACGGCTCATCAACGCCACGGAATTGGATCCCCTCACCGCGCTGTACAATAAGAGCTTCTTCTTCCAGTACGCCAACCGCATCCACCAGGACGACCCGGAGAAGCCCATGGACGCCATCGTGCTGGACGTAGAGCGCTTCCATTCCGTGAACGCCCTGAACGGCCGGGAATTCGGCGATTTCGTGCTGCGCCTCATCGGCGGCGAGATTCGTACCTTCTTAGGGGAAAAGGAGGGCATCGCCAGCCGCTTCGACGGCGACCGCTTCGATATTTACTGCGAACACCTGGACGAGTATCAGTCCCTGTTCGAACGTCTGCAGAACCGGCTGAACGAGCTGTCCCGCAACGCCTGCGTGCGCCTGTTCATGGGCGTCATGCCCTGGGAGCAGGGCATTGACCCCGGCCAGCAGTTTGACCGGGCCTGGTCGGCCTGCAACTCGGCGCGCAAGGGGTATCAGACCCGCCTGATCGTGTACAACCAGAAAATGCGCGATAAGGAATTGCAGGAACAGCGCCTGCTGAACGATTTGCACCGGGCGGTGGAGGATCACCAGTTCGAGGTGTACTATCAGCCCAAATATAACGTGCAGGGCAGCACCCCCGTGCTGTGCAGCGCCGAGGCCCTGGTGCGCTGGCACCATCCCGAGCTGGGCCTGATCCCGCCGGATCAGTTCGTCCCCCTCTTTGAACGGGACGGGCGCATCAGCATGGTGGACCATTACGTGTGGGCCGAGGCCGCCAAGCAAATCGCCCGCTGGCGCGACCAGTACGGCGTCACCGTGCCCGTGTCCGTCAACCTGTCCCGGCTGGACGTGTTCGACCCCGCCCTGGAAAGCGTGCTGGAGGAGCTGGTGGAGAGGAACAAGCTGGATCGCAAATCCCTCAAGCTCGAAGTGACCGAATCGGCCTACACCGACAACGCCGAGCATCTGGTGGCCCTCATCGAGCGTCTGCGCGGCAAGGGCTACGAAATCGAAATGGACGATTTCGGCACCGGCTATTCCTCCCTGAATATGCTGTCCTCCATGCCGGTGGACGTGCTGAAAATGGATAAGACCTTTATCCAGAACCTGGAGCGGGACGATAAGGACGTTCATTTGGTGCAGCTGATCCTGGAAATCGCCAAAACCCTCAAGGTGCCCGTGGTGGCGGAGGGCGTGGAAACCGAAAGCCAGATGAACCTGCTCAAGGAACTGGGCTGCGCCCTGGTGCAGGGCTATTACTTCTCCCATCCCATGCCGCCGGAGGATTTCGGCAAGAGCATTTTGGGCGGCGCGTCGGCGGCGGAATGAGGCTCGCCCGGGCATGCCTGAAGCCCATCGAATTGAATACGCGTAGGCCCCGGCTGAATGCCGGGGCTTGATTTTTCCAGCATGCTTGACATCCGGCAATGGGCGGGCGGATGATATCCGCCCCTACGGTCGAAAACCCAACGTAACGAACAAAAACCGGCTTGAACGAAGGCGATCATCCCGTTATACGGTGTAGGGGCGGATAATATCCGCCCGCCACCCGTGGCATGAGGGGTTTGCTGATTTTTCGGCGTTCATGACATCCGGCAATTGCGGGCGGAAGATATCCGCCCCTACGCCATTTCATTGAAACTATCGCCTTCGTTCGGCGTGGGTTCAGGCAATGCGTTAGACGCCGCATGCAAATTATGCGCAAATCCTCTTGACAAAATAAATGGAACCGTTTAATATAGTATTGAAAACTATGTTAAACGGTTTTTAAATTTATTTTACAGGAGGAAACATGCCATGACCCAGGCGCGGGCGGGGCTGAACATCCGCATTCCCCATTATACATTGGGAGAAGAAATTTTTAACGCCATATCCCACGGCGTCGGGGGGCTGTTGAGCGTGCTGGCCCTGGTGCTGATGCTGGCGCGGGCCAGGGGCACGCTGGCGGCGGTTTCCGTCAGCCTGTTCGGGGCGGCCATGGTGACGCTTTACGTCATTTCCTGCGTGTACCACGCCCTGTCCCGCCGTACGGAGGGCAAAAAGGTGCTGCGGGTCATCGACCATTGCAACGTGTTTTTGCTGGTGCTGTGTACCTATGTGCCCGTCGCCCTGTTAGGCGTTGGCGGGGCGCTGGGCTGGGCGCTGCTTTCCGTGGTGGCCGCCTTCGCGGTGACGGGCATCGTGTTCAACGCCGTCCGGGTGGATAAGTTCAAGGTGCTGTCGGTGGTCTGCCATCTGGTCAGCGGCTGGAGCATCCTGCTGGGCATTCCCCGGCTGCTGGAAACCATGGGGCGGCCCGGCGTGCTGTTCCTGGTGCTGGGCGGGGCGATGTATTCCGTCGGCGCGGCGCTGTACGGCCTCGGCGCGAAGAAAAAATATATTCATTCCGTGTTCCATCTGTTCTGCCTGGCCGGTACGTTTTGCCACTTCTGGGCGGTATATTGCTATTTGCTGTGACGGTTATTTCATTTTTTCCCGCAATACGCGTCCCCCGTTTCCGCAAAATAATATGTAAAAAGTATATCATCTGTTCTGTTTTCTGTAAACAAAAAGCAGGCTGACGCGGCGGCCTTTTTCACTTTTCGGAGCATCGGAAAGATAAAATGAGAACAAATGTTCTTTTAAAACACAAACATTAAAATGAGATGTTCGGGAAATAGTACGGAGAATATACCCAAATAGCAAGCAAGATCATGCAAGATAATGTTCGGAAAAGTTGCAAAGAAGCAAAAAAGGGAAGAAAAAAGCGAAAAAGTTGTTGACAGAGGGGGCGTGTCGTGGTATTATATCCAAGCGCTCGAAAAACGGGGCCTCTCGAGAGGGTCTGGAGGGCGCGGGAATCTTGAAAACGATACAGAGAAAGAGAGAGAAACGACAGTTAATTCTGAAATGAGTTTTGCTTGAGACTGTGGGGTTTGGCGGAGCGAAAGCGAAGTCAGGCAATAACCCAGAATCGCAAGTTAAAGGATT
>JAFSNT010000157.1 GCA_017443295.1 Clostridia bacterium | reverse complement strand
GCCATCCGCACGGCCCTGTGCCGGGTGGGCGGCCATACCGTGGGCCTGGTGGCCAACGACCACAGCGCCGACGGCGGACGGCTTTCCAGCCAGGACAGCCGCAAGGCCGCGCGGTTCGTGCGCCTGTGCGACTGCTACCAGATCCCCGTGATCTCCCTGGTGAATACCGACGGCCTGGCTGTGCCGCTGGCGGGCCATCAGGGCGCGCTGCTGCGGGGCGCTGCCGATCTGCTGTACGCCTACGCGGAAGCCACCGCGCCCAAGATCGCCGTGATCACCGGCAGCGCCGTGGGCGCGGCTTACGTGGCCATGGGCGGCAAGTCCATCGCCGATATGAGCTACGCCTGGCCCACCGCCGTCATTTCTCCCCTCACCAAGGAAGCCGCCGTGCAGACCCTGGACGGGGATAAGCTGAACGCCGGGGAAAGCCGGGACAGCCTGGAAGCGGATTACGCGGAGCGCTTCGGCGCGCTTGCCGCCGCCAAGGCCGGCATCGTGGACGACGTGATCGAACCCCGGGAAACCCGGAAGTACGTCATCGCCGCCTTAGAGCTGCTGGCCTCCAAGCATGACGTGAACCTGCCCAAGAAGCACGGCAACCTGCCGCTGTAAGGAGGGTTCGGGATGGATAGATTATCGCTGAGCCTGTCCACCATGGGCGTGGGCATGCTGGTGGTGTTTTCCGGACTGGTGATCCTGATCGCCTGCATTTATGCCATGACGGTGGTCACTGGTCGGAAGAAAGCCCCCAAGGCCGAGGCCTCGCCCGCGCCGAAAGCCCCCGCCCCCGCGCCCGTCCAGGCCGAGCCTGAACCCGAAGAGGACGACGGGGCCATCATCGCGGCCATTACTGCCGCCATCGCCGCCGTTTGGCAGGCGGAGGGGAAGGAAAGCGGCTTCGTGGTGCGCCGCGTCCGCAGGACGCAGAGCAGCACCGCCCGGGCACGCGCCGCCAGGGAAGAACAGATTTTCAGTCACTTTTAATTGATTCATCTTTTAAGAGGAGGATTCATATCATGCGTAAATTCAATATCACCGTCAACGGCGTCGCCTATGAAGTGGAAGTAGAAGAAGTGGCCGCTGGCGAAAGCGCCGCCCCCAAGGCTGCTCCCGTTGCCGCCCCTAAAGCCGCTCCCGCCGCCAAGCCCGCCGCCGCTCCCAAGGCTGCCGCGCCCGTGGCCGCCGGCACCAAGGTGAACGCCCCCATGCCCGGCACCATCCTGGACGTGAAGGTCAGCCAGGGCCAGGCCGTCAAGAAGGGCGATATCCTGCTGATCTTAGAAGCCATGAAGATGGAAAACGAAATCCTCTCTCCCCAGGACGGTTCCGTCGCTCAGGTGAACGTGAGCAAGGGCGCGTCCGTCAACTCCGGCGACGTGCTGGTGGTCCTAAACTAATCAGGAAGAGTAACTGTTCAGTCGAGCGTGGTTTATCCACATTGTTTGGATACAAGACCGTAGGGGCGGATAGTATCCGCCCGCCCACGTAACACAATAGGATTGTTGATTTTCCGGCGTTCGTAATATCAGGCAATTGCGGGCGGATAATATCCGCCCCTACATCCGAAAACCGAACGAATCGGGGAAAATCGACACGACTGAACAGATACCAGGAAGAAATGCTATCAAAGTGGAAATTGGAAAGTGAAAAGTTGAGATTCAAAACGTTCGCTTTTCGTTTCTCTGCATGAGAAACAAAATCATTTTCACTCTTCATTTTTCGCTTTGAACCCAAACTCTAACTGAAAGGAGCTTCTTCCGTGGAAACGCGATCCATCAATATCCTGGAAACGCTGGGAGACCTGGCAAGCGAATCCGGCATTGCCATGTTTCTGCGGGATCCGCTGGCCCTGGTCATGGTGGCTGTGGCCTGCCTGCTGATTTATTTGGCAATCGTCAAGAAATTCGAGCCGCTTTTGCTGCTTCCCATCGCTTTCGGCATGCTGCTCACCAACCTGCTGGGCAGCGAGGTGTACCATGAAAGCCTGTTCGCGGGCGGCCATGCCAACTGGAGCCTGTTCGGGGGGGCCATATTGGTCAACTCAAAGGACATCGCCGGGCTGAAAGAGCTGGTGGAGCAGGGCGCGCTGGTTGTGAATAACGCCGGAGCCGTGCTGATCAACGGCAACGTGATCGGCCAGATCACCACCTCCTATTCCGTGGGCGCGCAGCTCACCGCGCTGGGCCAGTTGATCGCCGAGGACGGCGTGACCATTCTGGCCGAAAGCACCTCCATCATCATCAAGGATTCCGCCGCTTTCATCAGCGACGGCCAAGTGTTCTCTTCCCTTGGCGTGCTGCTGGCCACCGCCGGGGAAAAGGTCAGCCCCGGCCTGCTGGACTACCTGTACTTAGGCGTGAAGCTCGGCATTTATCCCTGCCTGATCTTCATCGGCGTGGGCGCGGGCACCGACTTCGGCCCCCTCATCGCCAACCCCAAGACGCTGCTGCTGGGCGCCGCCGCGCAGCTCGGTATTTTCATGACCTTCTTCGGGGCCTACTTCCTCTTCGGCTTCACCACCGCTGAATCCGGCGCTATCGGCATCATCGGCGGCGCGGACGGCCCCACCGCCATCTGGCTCACCGGCAAGCTGGCCCCGCACCTGCTGGGCCCCATCGCCGTGGCCGCATACAGCTACATGGCCCTGGTGCCCGTCATCCAGCCCCCCATCATGAAAGCGCTCACCACCAAGAAAGAGCGCCAGATCGTGATGGAGCAGCTGCGTCCCGTTTCCCACACCGAAAAGGTGATCTTCCCCATCGTGGTCACCATCCTGGTGTCCCTGCTGCTGCCCTCCGCCACTCCCCTGGTTGGCTGCCTGATGCTTGGCAACCTGATGCGTGAGTGCGGCGTGGTGGAACGCCTGAACAAGACGGTGCAGAATGAACTCATGAACATCGTCACCATCTTCCTGGGCATCACCGTGGGCGCCACCGCCACGGCCCAGACCTTCCTGCGCCTCCAGACCCTGGAAATCATCGCCTTAGGCGTGGTGGCCTTCGGCATGGGCACCGCGGGCGGCCTGCTGCTGGCCAAGCTCATGAACAAGCTGACCGGCGGCAAGATCAACCCGCTCATCGGTTCCGCGGGCGTTTCCGCCGTGCCCATGGCGGCCCGCGTTTCCCAGATGGTGGGCCAGAAGGAAAACCCCGCCAACTTCCTGCTCATGCATGCCATGGGTCCCAACGTGGCGGGCGTTATCGGCTCCGCTATCGCGGCGGGCGTCTTGCTTAGCATGTTTGGCTGACGTAAATGAGGAGAGTGGAGAGTTAAGAGTTGAGATTTATATAGTGTATACACTTCGGAGACCGATGTGAACAGACTATTTCTATCTCAACTCCCAACTCTCAACTCTCAACTCTCTTACGAACTCTCTTACGATAAAGGAGAATCACGATGGCTAAGGTAAAGATTACTGATACAATTCTCCGCGACGCGCATCAGAGCCAGGCGGCCACGCGCATGCGGCTGGATGAAATGCTGCCCGCCTGCGAAAAGCTGGACAAGGTGGGTTACTTTTCCCTGGAATGCTGGGGCGGCGCGACCTTCGACAGCTGCCTGCGCTTCCTGAACGAAGACCCCTGGGAGAGGCTGCGCCAGCTGCGCAAGGCTCTGCCCAACACCAAGCTGCAAATGCTGCTGCGCGGGCAGAACATCCTCGGCTATAAGCACTACGCCGACGACGTGGTGGACTACTTCGTGAAGAAGTCCATCGACAACGGCATCGACATCATCCGCATCTTCGACGCCCTGAACGACCTGCGCAACATGGAAAAGGCCGTCAAGGCCTGCAAGGCGTACAACGGCGCGGCGGAAGTGGCCATGAGCTACACCACCTCCCCGGTGCATACCGAGGAATACTTCGTCAACCTCGCCAAGGAAATCGAAGCCATGGGCGCGGACCTGATCTGCATCAAGGATATGGCGGGCCTGCTTTTGCCCTTCAACGCCTATTCTCTGGTGAAGAAATTAAAGGCCAACACCAAGCTGCCCATCGTGCTGCACACCCACAACACCGCGGGCACCGGCTCCATGACCCTGATCAAGGCCGTGGAAGCGGGCGTGGACGTGATCGACACGGCCCTGTCCCCCTTAGGCGGCGGCACCAGCCAGCCCGCCACCGAATCCATCGTGGCGGCCCTCAAGGGCAGCGAGTACGATACCGGCTTGGACGAAGACCTGCTGGCCCAGCTGGCCAACCATTTCCGCGGCGTGGCCGAGCGCCTCACCAAGGACGGTTGGCGCGACCCGGACAAGGTGCTGTCCGTCAACGCCCGCGCTTTGCAGTATCAGGTGCCCGGCGGCATGCTGAGCAACCTGATCGGCCAGCTCAAGCAGGCCAACGCCATGGATAAGTACTACACCGTGCTGGAAGAAGTGCCCAAGGTTCGCAAGGACTTCGGCTATCCGCCCCTGGTCACCCCCACCAGCCAGATCGTGGGCACCCAGGCCGTGATGAACGTGCTGGGCGGCGAACGCTATAAGATGGTCACCAAGGAAAGCAAGGGCCTGCTGAAGGGCGAATACGGCCGCCTGCCCGCCCCCGTCAATGAGGACGTGCGCAAGAAGTGCATCGGCGACGAAAAGGTCATCACCCACCGCCCCGCCGACGATATCGCCCCCGAGCTGGAGGGCTACCGCAAGGAAATCGCCCAGTACAGCCAGCAGGACGAGGACGTGCTTTCCTACGCCCTGTTCCCCCAGGTTGCCACCAAGTTCTTCCAGTGGCGTCAGGCCCAGCAGCTCAAGGCCGACCCCGCCGCCTACGACAAGAAGGACGATACCATGCCGGTATAACCGAAAAATCATTCGCGGCGCGTTCATTTTCGGACGCGCCGTGTTTTTGTATTATTTGATTGTTTCGCCGCATATCCTGCCGGGGAGGTGTATGCGATATGCGCAGGCGGTGGGCCATGGCGGCGCTGGGGGTGGCGGCGCTGCTCATGTGGGGATGGGTGCAGGAGGAAAAAGCGGCTGTCCTTCCCGCCTCGGCGGGGCCGGAACGCACGCTGATCTGGGTGGAGCTGGATAACAAGCGCCTGACGGTGTACAAAAACGGGGAAGCGCAAGCGGTGTTTCCCATCGCGGCGGGCGCGGGGGACACGCCCTCCCCCATCGGCGCGTTCCGCGTCACCTCCCGGTTCATGACCGACCTTTCCGGCTTTGGCACCCGTTTCCTGGGCCTGAACGTGCCCTGGGGCAGCTATGGCCTCCACGGCACCAACAAGCCCAATTCCATCGGCAAAAACGCCTCCCACGGCTGCATCCGCATGAACGTGAGCGACGCGGAAACGCTCTACGCCATGGTCCCCACCGGCACGCGGGTGGTCATCGAGGGCGGCCCCTACGGCCCCCTGAACTGGGGCCTGCGCACCCTCCGCGAAGGCGACCGGGGCGCCGACGTGCGGCAATTGCAGCTTCGCCTGATTCAACGCGGCTTCCTGTACGGCGGCGCGGACGGGGTCTTCGGCGCTTCTACCCGCCGGGCCGTGGTCGCCGCCCGCAAAGCCCTGGGCTTTTCCCCCGGCGATCAGGCCGACCGGGCGCTGCTGCTGGCCTTGGGATGCGTGGAGTTTGAATAGGGAAATAGTGGAATTTGCTTTATCTGTCGCTTCAAGAACGCTTTAAGTCAAGGTAGGAAGTAGGAGGTAGGAAGTTTTATAGTCCACAAAATGAACCCAGCGCCATGTATTGGGTCTTTGTATTCACAAAATAAACCTCCTACCTCCTACTTCCTACCTCCTACCTGCTTTAAAGCCTCCTATATCGTGCGATAGCATAAAAGGCATAAACATGGGGACGGCGTTACTTTTTTCGCCGTCCCCATGTTTTGATCGTCCTCCACGCGGCCCGTGGCCCCAAGCAATAGACCGCCGCGCCGCAGCAGAGGCCCAGCAGGGCGTAAAGCCGCGCCGTTCCTTCGCCGCCCAGGCCCAGGGCCAGGGCGCAGCAGGCGCATACGCACAGGCACCAGAGGAAATCCAGCACCGCTCCCAGCCAGCGGGGGCAATGGGCGCGAAGCAGCCGGAACCCGTCGTACAGCGCCGCCGCGAAAAAGCCCGCGCCCCACAGCAGCAGAAAGCACCGGGCCTGCCCGGCGGTTTCAAAAAAGATCATTTGCTTTTGCCCCGAAACAGGCCCCGGCGGCGGGTGCGCTGGGTGTAAAACACGCTGTCGATCTTCCCTTCCACCGCAAGCTGCCCTTCCTCCAACATCAGGCGGGTCACGTGCAGCCCTTCCCCGGTCAGGGCGATTTCGCCGTTGTCCGTCATCAGGATCACCTGGCCTTCGTCGAAGCCCAGCACCTCGCTCACCCCCGTCAGCAGCGCCCGCTGCCGGTTCTCCATGGACAGGGTGTGGTTCTTCGCCGCGGGCCGCGCCGCCTGCTCCTTCTCCATGCAAATCACCTCCGCAGGCAATGTATGCGGGCGGAGGCGGGAGTATGCGGGAGGGGGAAAAAAGAGTTGAGAGTGGAGAGTTGAGAGTTGAGATGAGAGTACAGCGTACAGAGTACAGAGTTCAGATTTATATAGTCGAACACTTTGGATTCCACAGCTTGTAGACTAAATAATCTCAACTCTCAACTCTCAACTCTCAACTCTCCATTTTTTTAACTCTCTATCACTTCCAAAGCCCTTCCTGTAAGAGGGGTTTTTCCAATCGTTCGCCCACGTAGGCTGCCAGCAGCGGCCCGGGGGCGTTCTGGGGCGGCTGGTCGGTTTTGTCGATGCCACGGGCCAGCACGTCCCGCATCCATTTGACCTGATCCGGGGTGACGGGGTGGGCCTGGTTGAAGCTCATATGGCATTTTTCGCACAGTGGGCCGCCGTTTTCAATATCGAACAGGCGGATTTCTTCATCCTTCATTTCCCTGCCGCAGCGCACGCAGTGGGAAAGCCGGGGCCGGTAGCCGCTGATGGCGGAAAAATGCAGCAGAAACGCGGCGGAAATGGCCTGGGCGTCCCGGTCAGTATACGCCAAACGGGACAGGGACCGGGCCAGCAGCGTGAACAGCTCCACCGCCCGTTCCCCCGGCTGGGCGGCGGCCTCGGCCACGGACAGCAGATAGGTGGCGTGCTTCAAGCGGTCGTAATCCGTGCGCAGGGGGAAGAAGCTCTCCGTCAGGTTGCAGGAGGTCACGGTCATGTGCCCCTTGCCCGCGAACAGCACGTATTCCCCTAAGGCGAACCATTCGCTGGCCGAAAGCAAAGGACTTTGGGGCCGCTTGCAGCCCCGACAAAGCGCTTCCACCCGCCCCATGGACGGGGAAAGCAGCGTCAGCATCCGGTCATGCTCCCGGTAATCCGCGTGGCGCAGCACGATGGCTTGGGTGGTCAGGGCAGGCATCTTTCATTCTCTCTTTCCCAACACAGGGGACGGTTCTCTGTGCTGATCGCTTTGACCCGGTTTTTAAGTCAACACAGAGAACCGTCCCCTGTGTTTCCATTTAGAGTTCATATAGCACAACTCCACTTGACGGAGAAACTGAATCTCATTCATTCACCTCATTAATAATACTTGAATACTCCCAAGGTGGAAGGTCATCAATTTCAATAACACTTAAGCAATCATCGGAAGTATTTAG
>JAFSNT010000156.1 GCA_017443295.1 Clostridia bacterium | reverse complement strand
GCTGATTCCCGGCCTTTAGCTCAGGGACGAACAGGATCGGTTTTTTCAGCGCAACTTCCATCGTGGACATTGCTCAGAAAACTCTTGCAAGTTGTAAAGGATGTACCTTGTACAATTTGTAAAGGATCTACTACTTGACATGATATCCGCCCCTACAGGCAAACGGGTGCCCTTGTTTGGCCTGGATTTATATATGATGCACGAGGTTACGACAAATGGCAAACATCCGCCTTCGTTGGGCCTGGTTTTATTCGATGCGCGGGGTTATCTCCGCATGGGCAAAATTCCTGGAAAGGATTTGATTGCGAATTGACGGATTTCCAGAAAAGGAAAAAGAATCGATTATCGGATTATGATTATTCGCGGGCAGGCGCTTACTTTGTAACAATATGCGTTTTGCCACGAAAAAACATTTTCTGGGATGCTGGGGAGGTTGCGCGATTGCAGAACGAGCCTCCGCCCGATGCTCTCGGACGAGGTGCGATACACCCGGAAGATGTGCCGCTTTCAGCTGCCGGAAAAATCGTGCAAACCGCAATACGTTCTGCTTCTGACCATTACGATGATGTGGAAATAGAACATTACTGTATTATGCCCGACCATGTACATTTGCTTATCCTGTTTTACGGGGATTTGTTCGGGAAGAACACATGTCCGCCGATTTCTACCGTTGTTGGTTCGCTGAAGCGCTGGGTATCGAAGCAACTGGGTTACAGCGTTTGGCAAAAGTCCTTTTATGATCGCGTTATCCGTTCGGAGAAAGAACACGATAAAGTTGCTATGTATATTGAGTATAATCCTTTGCGATGGCAGATCGACCATGGAGATAATTCCGATTGGGATTGCTGATTTCGGGCGATGATAGGTTCGGGCGGTGATAGGTTCGGGCGGTGATAGGTTCGGGCGGATGATATCCGCCCCTACGGTCGAAATCCCAACATAACGCCTGAATCCGGCTTGAACGAAGGCGATAGTTTCAATGAAACGTTGTAGGGGCGGATATTATCCGCCCGCCCCACGTAACATGACAGGATTGCTGAATTTTCAGCGTTCTTGACATTTGAAATTTCGGGCGGATAATATCCGCCCCTACGGTCGAAATCCCAACGTAACGCCTGAATCCAGCTTGAACGAAGGCGATGGTTTCAATGAAACGTTGTAGGGGCGGATAATATCCGCCCGCCTCCCGTAACATGATGCGTTTGTTGATTTTTCCGGCGTTCGTGATATCCGGCAAGGGCCACGGTCTTATATCCAAACATTATGGATAAACCATGATCGACTGAACAGTTACACTTTTTTAATGGTCAGGGGCGGATGGGAAATATCCGTCCGCCGCTTCGATCAGGCCAGCAGCCGCCCCACCGTTTTTTTCAGCAGCGCCATATCCACGGGCTTGGAAAGGTGGGCGTTCATGCCCGCCTGCAGGCAGTGCTGCACGTCCTCCTCAAAGGCGTTGGCGGTGAGGGCGATGATGGGGATGTTTTTGGCGTCGGGGCGGTTCAGCTTGCGGATTTCGGCGGTGGCGGTCAGGCCGTCCATGACGGGCATGCGCATGTCCATGAGAATGGCGTCAAAATACCCCTCCGCCGAGGCAGCGAATTTTTCCACCGCGATTTGGCCGTTCTCCGCCCATTCGCAGGAAACGTCCTCCAAGTCCAGCAGGTCGGTCAAGATTTCGGCGTTGATTTCGTTGTCCTCGGCGATCAGCATGCGCTTTCCGGCCAGGGATTTTTCCGGCGTTTCCGGCGTTTCCGGCGCTTCCGGCGTTTCCGTCGCGTCCGCCGCCTGCCCGCCGACGGGCGCTTCCTTTGCCGCGCCCGGTTTCAGGGCCACGGTGACGGTGAAGATGGAGCCTAAGCCCTTTTCGCTTTCCACCTGGATGCTGCCGCCCATCATTTCCACGATGCTCTTGGTGATGGCCATGCCCAGGCCGCTGCCGCCGTAGCGGTTGGTATTGGTGGCGTCCTCCTGGGAGAAGGCCTCGAACAGCTTGGGAATGAACGCCTTGTCCATGCCCACGCCGGTATCCTTCATGGTAAAGCGCAGCACGCGGGCGTCGTCCCGGCTTTCCACCTGCTGGGCGGTAAAGGAGACCGTGCCGGGGGCGTCGGTGAATTTGACGGAATTGCCCAAAATGTTGATGACGACCTGCTTTAATTTCAGGTCGTCCCCCACGAAGGAGGCGTCCATCTGGCCGATGACGGCGCTTTCAAACTTGAGGCCCTTGTCCTGGCACTGGCCGTTGATGATGACGCAAATCTGCTCCATGAACTCCCGGAAGGAAAAATCCGTTTCCTTTAGGGCCATGCGGCCCGATTCGATGCGGCTCATATCGAGAATATCGTTGATGAGGGAAAGCAAATGCCGGGCGCTGGCCCCGATCTTTTCCAGCTCGTCCCGCACGTGAGGGGCCAAATCCGGTTCGCGCAGGGCGATGTTGTCCAGGCCGATGATGGCGTTCATGGGCGTGCGGATCTCGTGGCTCATCTGGGCCAGGAACTGGGACTTGGCTTTGTCGGCCTTTTTGGCGGTTTCGGCGGCCTCCACCAGCTGGCGGTTGGTCTTTTCCTGCCAGCGGATCAGGCGGTTGATGAGCAGCACGATGAACACGATGCACAGGCCGAACAGGATCAGCGCCGCCGCCGAGACCAGCACCAGCCCGCCGTAGATGCTCCACCAGCTGTTGGCCAGCATCACGGTGAAGCCGGAGGCCGTTTTCCGGCTGACGCAGGCGAAGAACTGGCCGGAATCGTCCCGCAGGATAGAGGCGCTTTGGCTGTTATAAGCGTCGGCGTACAGCGTATCTTCAACGCTGACGCTGTGGCTGCCGTTCATCTGATAGGCTTCATAGGGGTGATTGATGATGACGCCTTCCGAATCCACCAGGAAAGCGTAGCTTGTTTCGGCATAGCTGTCGCCCAGCACCTGAATCAGCTGATCCAGGAAAAAGTCGACGCCGAAGATGCCCAAAAACTCGCCCTGCTCCCCGTACACCACGCGGGAGAAGGTGACGCAGTAGGTATTGGTCTGCGCGTCCATATAAGGGGCGGAAATGCTGAAATGGGTGGGGGAAAGCTGCGCGGCCTTGTACCAGGGGCGGGTTTCGGGGCGGAAATCGGCCCCCGGCTCCCAGCCGGAATCCATGATGACGGGATGCTCCGCGTAGGGGTTGGCCAAATAGCAGGCGGAAATTTCGGGATAGTTCGCCGCGTAGTCATGCAGCAAATGTACGGCGTCCTCGTAATTCTCCATGAGGCTGGGCTGGGAGGTGATCACGTCGGTGATGGCGTACAGGATGCTCTGCTCCCGGGTGATCCACTGGTTCAGCTCGTTTTCGTAGGCGTCCGCCGCCTGCTCCATGCGGGTGTTCCCGGCGTCGATGGCGCTGCGGCAGCACAGGATCAGCACGATGAGCATGGTGAACAGCAGGGTGAGGATGACGCCGTTGCGCGCCCTGCGGCTGGGCGCTTCCACCGCGCCGCCGTGCAGTTCCTTTTCCTTGCGGTTTTCCTGCTTCGCAACGTGGGCGCGAAGCAGGGTGGAATAGGATCGGATGCTTTGGGACAGGTCGTTCAGCTCCGTGCCCGTGTCCCGGATCTGGGCGAGCGCGCCCTCCCCGGTTTCCTGGAACTGGCTTTCGTTCAGCAGCTGGATCTGGGTCACGGCGTGGTGCAGCCGGTCGGCCACCCCGTCGATGAAGCGCTCGTTTTCCTTGAGCGATTCCTCCGCCCGCAGGCTGTTGCGGGTGCTGATGAGGTAGAAGGTGATCACCACCACCAGCATGAGCAGGTTCACCGCCGCCATGAGCGTCATTTGCCGGTTGCTTTCGGCGTACAGCGTGTCGGTATCCACGCTGAGGATCAAATACCAGTGGTTTTTCGTTTCGGAGGAAAAGATGCGGCAGCTTCGGCCGTTCAGGGTCACCTGGAAGCTGACGTGATCCTTGGAGGCGGCCACCCGGCGCAGCACCTCGGCGTATTCGGGCAGCTTATCGTCCGCCTTTTCGCCTACCAGGGCCATATCCGTATAGCCGATGATGAGGCCCTGGTCGGTGACGATCATGGCGGTCTGATCCGTGTCCTCCGTCATGCGCAGAATGGATTCCTGGGCCTTGGACAGGTTCAGGTCGTAGCCCACCACCGTTTTGCCGTCGGCCAGCAGCACGGATTCGGTAATGCACATGCCGCCGCTGGTCACGTCCAAATACGGCTCGGTCAAAAAGGGGCTGCCGGGGCTTTCCTTGGCCCCCAAATACCATAAGCGCTCGGTGGCGTGAAAGTCCTCCGGCGGCGTGAAATCGGGCACGAACAGCCAGTCCGGGTCGGCGATATACAGGTTCATGAAGCTCTCGTCGGCTAAAAAGCGTTCCTTCTGCCGGGTGATGTATTCGCTGATCTGCTCGTGGGAGGCGTTCGCGTTCAGCAGGTTTTCCGCGTCCACCGCCACACGCAGCAGGTTGTTTTCCGCCGAAGTGACGGTGTCCTCTAAGTCGCCGCGAATCACGTCCAGGCGGATATTGCCTAACTTGTCGGCCTGGGAGCGGTTGATGCCCTGGATCAGCGTGATGTTCACCACGATGACCGCTAAGAAGGTGAAGGCCAGGGCCACCACGGCGCTGCCCCGGAACCGGCGGCTCATGCCGTTTTCGGAAGCGTCCCGGTCATGCTCCAGCAGGGCCATGAAGCCGAAAAAGGCGATGGCCTCAAAGAACAGCTCCACCGGCGCGCTCCATACGGCCTGGATCACGACGCCCAGCAGCACCACGGTCATCAGCACCAGGGCGGCCCGGCGCTCCGCTTTGGTCATTTCGCGGCAGAACCGGAAAAAGTACAGGAACCCGGCGGCGAGATAAAATACCGCCACGGAAAACAGCACCCACATGCCGGGGCCGGAGCGCTGGACGGCCCCGCCGCCCGTCATGGTAAAGCAAAAGCGCGTCAGGGGATTGACGGCGGCCAGGACGGCCCCCAAAAGCAGCGGCAGGGAATAGGCCCACCAGAAGCGCGGCCCCCGCTTTTTCGCCGGGCCGCACAGGTCGATCAGAAACACCGAAAAGAAATACGCGGGCAAAAGGTGCAGCAGGTAATAGGCCGAGCGCAGGGCCGTCATGGTGCGCACCCCGCCGCCCAAATTCCGCGCCAGCTCCGCCGCTACGGAGGACGCGGCGGTGAGCGCGATGGAAGCCAGCACCCCTAAGAAAGCGAAGTGCTGGTTTTGCAGGGCGTGGATCAGGCGCTTGGGCAGCGGCGCGTACAGCTCCCTGCGCACGGATACGCTGTAAATCAGGCAAAAGAGCGAAAGCAGCAGCGCCGCCAGCTCCAGTACGATTTCATTCACGGCGGAAACCCCTTTAAATTACGGATAGTAATTGTTCGGTCGTCGATTTCAAGCAGTAAAACGTAAAAAGTAAAAAGTGAAAAGTGGAAAGTGAAATGATAAAAATGGTTCATGTCAACTAACGCCAAACAGAACGCCATTCATTCTAATCTTCACTTTTCACTTTTCAGTTTTCAGTTTTCACTTTTGATCGGATACCTATTTTATTATAGTTGAAAACGGGGTCAATTTCAAGGGCTGCGCCGTTTTTGGCTTGATTTTTCCATTTTTTATGGTAGAATAAAAAAAGAGCGAACCGGCCCGAAGGGCGGTTGCGCGTCCCGGCGGATCCCGTAGGGCAAGACGCCGGGCGTTAAGGAAAGATGATCCCAAAGCAAAAAGCCCGCCCCGCCATGGCTTTTTCGCTGAACGAAGAAGGAAAAGACGTTCGGGATCGCTGCCATCTTTCCGGTAAATCCGTATATAGGAAGGGAAATAGAAAACTCGCGCAAGGCCCGTTCCGCGGGAAGCGCGCGAGAAAGGAGGAGCAGCGCTTGGAGAAAAAAATCAGCCTGCTGTTTGACTTTCACCGCTTTGAAAAAAACAAGGATCTGCAGGCGGTCATTGACGCGGTGCATGCCCGTTATACCGCCCGGAAGCTGACGGACGACGAGGCTGAATGGGTTGCGGCGGCGGGGACGCCGAAACCGACTTACAAATTTAACCGGCCTAAGGACGAATGGAAATGAACGCGCCCGGCTGGGAGGAAATCTACGCCGCCTACAGCGGCAAGGTGATGGGCTACATCATGGCCCGGGTGCAGCACCGGGCGGACGCAGAGGACCTGTGCGCGGACGTGTTTGAAAAGGTATTCCGCAAGATGGACCAGTTCGACCGGAGCAAAGCGTCTCTGAGTACCTGGATCTTCACCATCACCCGAAATACCCTGATCGACCACTTCCGGAAAAATAAGCCCACCGAAGAATTGGATGAAAACCTTTCCGACGACGGGGAGGTGGAAGCCCCCCTGCTGGAGCAGGAAACATTGAGCGAGCTTGCCGCCGCCCTGAACCTGCTGCCCCAGGAGCTGAGGGACATCGTGGTGCTGCTCTATTACGACCGCAAGCCGCTTACGGAAATCGCCGAGCTGATGCACCTGAGCTACGGCGCTGTGAAGCTGCGGCATCAAAAGGCTTTGACGCTGCTGAAAAGAGCGCTCGGAGCATAAAAAACAAACCCCCTGGCCGAAAAAGCCGGGGGGTTTGACGCTCATAGATTTTGAAGCGCCATCAGGCCCAAACAAATCAGAAACGTGCCCGCCGCCATCACGGCGGCGGAAAGATAGTATTTGCCGGTCTTGTTGAACCCGTAAAAATCGTCCCAGGCGCTTTCCGGCGGGCAGAAAACCACCCGGTACATGTACAGCGCGCCGTACAGGATCACGGGCGCAAGCCCCCACAGGGCTTCCGAAAAGGCAAGGCCCCGCTTTTCAAACGCGCAAAAGGAAACGAGGGCCAGCAGCGGCGTGATCAGGTGCATGAACAAATCGCCGCCGGACAGCAGCTTTTTGTAGCCGTACATCGGCCCCAAATGGATCAGCACCGTCAGCATGGTGACGCTCACCGCCGTTGTGCCCGCGTATTTCACCAGCCATACCGCGCGCGAGGCGGGGAACAGGCACATAAGCAGCGCGGACAGGGCGCACAGCACGTTGCTCTGCACCGTAAAGAACCGGAAGGCGATTTTTCCCTTCTCCGCGTTCCACGCGCCATCCTTTCGGAAAAACCGCACCGTAAGTACCAAAGTAATGAAGAAAACCGCTAAATTGAAGGCGATAGACATGGCTGTATTTCACCGCTTTTCCGTTTTTCGGGCGGTCTGCCCGGGGGTTCGTCCCATTATACGCGATTTTCCGCCGCGCTTCAATATTTTTTGTCATGGCATACTTGTATTTTTTCCCGTTGTGTGTTAGAATACAACCTGTGTCTACAGCAAGGAGGGAAATTCCAATGAGCGCAGTTGAAGTTATTCTGAACATTTTGATGGTTATTTCCGCGTTGGTCATGATCGTCACCGTGCTG
>JAFSNT010000155.1 GCA_017443295.1 Clostridia bacterium | reverse complement strand
CCTGGGTGGAACTGATCGGGGAATATCTGCGCGTACCCGGCTTTGTTTCCGCCGTCTATTACTTCATCGCCCACATGAACGAGACCTTTGATGACGCCCGCAAGGCGGTGATCGCCCGTTTCACGCCCCTGACCGCCGAGGAACTGAACACCGGAGCCTTTGACGTGGCCTGGTTCCGTTCCGCCTGGGAAACAGTGGGCGAAACAGTCTTCGATCAGCTTTACGGCGCGGCCAAGTACATCACTGACGGCACCCGGCACACCCGCGCCAGGAAGTACGCCGACGCGGCTCTGGGGCGGCTGACCGTGGAAGAAACGGAAAGCCAGATCAGGGAAAAGCGGAACAAGGACCTGCTCATGGCCTATCCCCTCATTCCCCTTTCCGGGGAGGAGGACGCCCTGCGCCGCTTCCTGTTCATTCAGCAGTTCATCAAGGAAAGCAAGCAGTTCGGGGCACAGCGCAGCGTGAGCGAAAAGAAAGCCGGAGAAATGGCGCTGAAAAACTTAGCCGCCAATTCCGGCGACCGGGACGTGACCCGCCTGACCCTGCGCATGGAAGGCAGGCTCATGGAAAACAGCCTGCCGCTGTTTGAAAACCAGCAGGCGGAGGACGTCGCTGTGCGCCTGGAGATCGACCCGGACGGGGGCGTGGCCGTGGTGTGCGAAAAAGACGGAAAGAGGCTCAAATCCATTCCCGCCCGGCTGAAAAAGAATGAAACCGTGCTGCGTCTGACGGAAGCCAAAAAGGAATTGACCGAGCAATACCGCCGTACCCGGGCGTTCCTGGAAGACGCCATGACGGAAGAAACCTTCCTGACGGGAACGGAACTTCAAGCCTTGCGGAAGAATCCCGTCGCCCGCGCGCTGGTTGACAGCCTGATCTTCAAATCAGGCGACCGTTTCGGCATGCCCTGTGAGGAAGGATTGAAGGACGCGGAGGGCAATACGCTGCCCTGGGGGGCCTGCGTATCCGTCCAGATTGCCCATCCCTTCCACCTGTTCAAGGCGGGGGAATGGCATGTTTGGCAGGGGCTGCTGTTCGATCAAAAAATACGCCAGCCCTTCAAGCAGGCGTTCCGGGAGCTGTACGTAAAGACGGCGGATGAACTGGGCCGCACCGATTCCCCGCGGTACGCGGGCCATCAGATTCAGCCTAAGAAAGCCGCTGCCGCCCTGAAAACCCGGCGCTGGGTGGCCGATATGGAAGCGGGGCTGCAAAAGGTCTTCTATCAGGAAAACATCGTGGCTGTGCTGTACGCCCAGGCGGATTGGTTTACTCCGGCTGACATCGAAGCCCCGGCCATCGAGGGCGTGGGCTTCCTGGATCGGCTGACGGGCAAGCCCCTGAAAATCGACGGCCTGCCAGACGTGCTCTTTTCCGAAATCATGCGGGACGTGGATCTTGCCGTCAGCGTGGCCTATGTGGGCGGCGTGGACCCGGAAGCCAGCCATTCCACCGTCGAAATGCGCCGGGCGCTGCTGGAATGTACGCTGCCGCTGTTTAGCGTTTCCAATGTGCGAATCGAAAAGAATCACGCCGTCATT
>JAFSNT010000019.1 GCA_017443295.1 Clostridia bacterium | reverse complement strand
TGGGAGGTGTATCGACCATAGCCGCTGAATTGCTCATCAATGAAGAAATCCGGGATCGTGAAGTTCGCGTGATCGGCGCGGACGGCGCGCAGCTGGGCATCATGCCCACCCGCAGGGCGCTGGAGCTGGCCGAGGAAGCCGAATTGGATCTGGTGAAAATCGTGCCCACCGCCGTGCCCCCCGTCTGCAAGCTGATGGATTACGACAAGCACCGCTTTGAGCAGGCCAAGCGCGAAAGAGAAATGCGCAAAAACCAGAAGGAACGCATCGTTTCGCTCAAGGAAGTGCAGCTGTCCGTTACGATCGAAGAAAACGATGTGGCCGTAAAAGCCAAGAACGCCGTGAAATTCTTAGAAGGCGGCGACAAGGTGAAGGTTAGCATCCGTTTCCGCGGCCGTCAGATCGCGCATTCCGATATCGGCATGAAGGTGATGCAGGAATTCGCGGAGCGCGTCAAGGACGTGTGCACCGTCGAACGCCGTCCCATGATCGAAGGGCGCAACATGATCATGATTTTAGCGCCTAAAGCGGAAAAAGCCAGCAAGGCCGATAAGGCCGCCAAGGCGGCCAAAGAAGCCCAGCAGGCATAATCAAACTTTCCGGAAGGAGGAATTTTCCCATGCCCAAGCAAAAGACCCATCGCGGCGCCGCGAAGCGCTTTAGCCTGACCAAGACCGGCAAGGTCAAGCACAAGAAAATGAACGCCAACCATATCCTGAACAAAAAGACCACCAAGCGCATCCGTCATCTGCGCGCGGGCGGCCAGCTTCAGAACAACGCCGAAGCCGCCACCATCCGCAAGCTGATTCCCTACAAATAATCCATCGCTGGTATTAAGGAGGAACAATCAATGGCACGCATTAAGAGGGCTGTGAACGCCCATAAGAAACGCCGCAAGGTGTTAAAGCTGGCGAAGGGTTATTGGGGAGCGAAATCCAAGCAGTACCGTACCGCCAGCGAACAGGTGCGCCGTTCCCTGCGCTACGCCTATGAAGGCCGCAAAATGCGCAAGCGGGACTTCCGCCGCCTGTGGATCGTCCGCATCAACGCCGCCGCCCGTCTGAGCGGCATGAGCTATTCCACGTTCATCAACGGCCTGAAGAAGAAGAACATCGAAGTCAACCGCAAGATGCTGGCTGACCTGGCCGTGAACGACGCCGCCGCCTTCGCCCAGCTGGTTGAGATGGCCAAGGAAGCGTAAGAACGGGAAATATCTTTTTAACGTCCTTTCCAAGATGGGAAGGGCGTTTTCGTTTTTTCATTTTCCTTCGTTAAGGCTTGCATTTGGAAAGCCGAAATGTTATAATAGGGAACGAAAGAGACAATACCGATATCGCCATAGGTTTTTTGAAGCTTTCCCGCGCTGTGGCGCGGTGAAGATAAAAAAGAAAATTTTGGGAGGTACGATCATGAAAAAGTTTGCTGCACTCGTTCTGGCGCTGATCATGGCGCTGTGCGCCGTTCACGCCCTGGCCGACGTGGCCGCCGACGTGGAAGCGGGCCAGGCGATGACCCACGATGAACTGGTTGAAAAAGCGCTGGCCGAAACCGGCACCTTTGTGGTCTACGGCAACACCAGCCGCATTTCCACCGCCGCGGAAGAATTCGCCGCGCTGTACAATATCCCCTACGAGCCCTCCAACCTGAAGGATCAGGAAATCTACACCAAGCTGCGCAATGAAAGCGGCAGCGCCGCCGCCGATATGGTAATGATCCAGGACGGCGCCCAGCTGGCCGACGCCATTGACGAGGGCCTGGTGATCAATTTTGTGCCCGCTTCCATGAAGGATGCGCTGGACGAAGCGGATCAGCAGCCCGCCCTGGTGCATCAGTATATCAACAAGCTCTTCATCTATAACAACAAGGGCGATAACGTGCCTGCCATCAAGAACGTTTGGGAGCTGACCGCCCCCGAAATGAAGGATTGCGTGATCTTCAAGAACCCCGAAAACGAAAAAGTGAACATGAACTTCCTGGTCATGTGCACCAAGCCCGAATGGGCCGATAAGCTGGCGGAAGCCTACAAGGCCTGGAAGGGCGAAGACATCGACTTGGGCAGCTACAAGAACGCCGGTTACAAGTGGGTGGCCGAATTCCTGGACAACGTCATTTTCGGCAAATCCGATACCACCATCGCGGAAGAAGTGAGCCAGGACACCGCCACCGGCAAGATCGGCCTGTTCGTGCTCAGCAAGCTGCGCTCCTCCTCCGTGCTCACCGATAACCTGACCGTGGCTCAGTACGACGCCACCGTCAACGGCTACACCGTGGAACCCTTCGCCGGCTTCATGTATCCCATGTACACCATGGTGAACACCAAGGCCACCCGTCCTTATACCGCCATGCTGTTCATTGAATACCTGATG
>JAFSNT010000018.1 GCA_017443295.1 Clostridia bacterium | reverse complement strand
GGACATCACCAACTTCGTCATGCTGGAAACCGGCCATCCCATGCACGCCTTTGACCTGGACAAGGTGCGGGGACGTCACATCATTGTGCGCAAAGCGGCCCAGGGCGAAAAGCTGACCACCCTGGACGGCAAGGAAAACGCTCTGAACGGCACCGAACTCATGATCTGCGACGAACAGGGTCCCACCGGCCTTGCGGGCATCATGGGCGGCGAGGAAAGCGAAATCACCGAAAACACCAAGGAAGTACTCTTTGAGTGCGCCTCCTTCGACCGGGCTTCCATCCGCGTGACCGCCCGTTCCTTAGGCATCCGCACGGAATCCTCCGGCCGCTTAGAGCGCGGCGTATCGCCCTCCACCGTCATGGACGCCCTGAACCGGGCCTGCCAGATGGTTAACGAGCTGGACGCGGGCGACGTGATCTCCGGGGTCATCGACATTTACCCCAATCCTGTAAAGCCCGTTACCCTCACCGTTTCCTGCGCCCGGATGGCCCGGCGAGCGGGCGTGGATATTGCCCCGGAGGAAATGGAAAGCATTCTCAAAAAGCTGCTGTTCACCGTTTCCCGGAACGGGGATGAAATGGTGGTCACCGCCCCCGCCTTCCGCCAGGATATGGAACAGGAAGCGGACATCTGCGAAGAAGTGCTGCGCTACGCGGGCTACGACCGCATCCCCATCACCCACCTGCGGGGCGAAACCCCCATGGGCGGCCTGAACGAAACAGGCCGCAGGGAAGGGGAAATCTGCCGCCAGCTCACCGGCATGGGCTTTTATGAAACCATGACCTTCTCCTTCATTTCCCCCAAATCTATCGCCCTGCTGGGCCTCCCCGAAAGCGATCCCCGGAATCAGCCCCTGATGATCCGCAACCCCCTGGGCGAGGATACCTCCTGCATGCGTACCACGCTACTGCCGGGCCTGCTGAAAACCTTAGCTACCAACATCAAGAACGGCAACGAAACAGGCCGAATCTACGAGTTGGGCACCATTTACGACGCGCATAATAAGACCGCCGACGGCCTGCCCACCGAGACCCACGAGCTGGTGATCGGCATGTACGGCGACGCGGACTTCTACGCCATGCGCGGGGTCGTTGAAGCCCTGTGCAAACAGGCGGGCATCGCCTACACCGTGGAAATCTGCGGCGCGCCTTACCTGCATCCCGGCCGCCGGGCGGCGCTCATGGCCGCCGGCAAGCCCCTGGCCCTGGTGGGCGAAATGCACCCCGACGCGGCGGAGAAATTCGACCTGACGGGCCGGGTGTACCTGGCCAGGATCGACCTGCCCCTGTTCTTCTCCCTGGCCCGGCCCATGGGCGAAGTGAAACCCATCGCCCGCTTCCCGGCGGTGATCCGCGACCTGGCCCTGGTTATGAAGGACAGCCAGCAGGTTGGCCCCCTCATGGCTGCCCTGCGCTCCGGCTGCGGCGCCATGCTGGAGGATATTCGCATGTTTGACGTGTTCCGGGGCATCCAGATTGGCGCGGGCAACAAGTCCGTGGCCTTCTCCCTCACCTTCCGCGCGGCGGACCATACCCTCACCGATGAGGAAATCACTCGCCTGACCGAAAAAGCCCTGAAAATCAGCAAGGAACAGTTCGGCGCGGTGCTGCGGGCGTAAGCTAAGACATCAGGGGCCTCCGCGGCCCCTGATTCCGCAGCCTCAATGGTCGCAACTCCCCCTCATGGGGAGATTGCAGGCTTTCGGCTGATCTCACCGCCGATGAGATTCCCGCCACAGGCGGTCATCGGCGGTTCGTCCCTGCGGCAGGGGATGATCCCCTGCACCCCACTCGGCGATTAGCAACCGATTAAAAACAAACAATTCGCGCCAGATTGGGGAAGATATATAGCAAGCTCCTGGGCAAAGAAAAACGAGGATAGGTCAGAGAAAAAGCGAGCTTTTTCCTGGTCATATCCTCGTTTTTCAGGTGCGCTTCGCGCACCGTGGGCGGCTTTGCCGTCCGCCCAGGAGCGATGATTTGCGACTTGAGTGTGGGTCCAGGGAGGTCACCTCCCTGGTTCGGGGGCATGGGGGCTGAAGAAGCCCCCACAGGGTTTTTACTCCCCGAACGCCCTGCGTACCGTGGCGGCGGCGGCACGGGCGTCCTTGGCGTAGCCGTCGGCCCCGATGGCCTTTGCGTATTCCGGGGTGACCACCGCGCCGCCCACCATCACAAAGGGCGGGTTGGGCAGTTGTTTCAGCAATCGCACGGTTTCCGCCATGGCGGGCAGGGTGGTGGTCATGAGGGCGGAGAGGCCCACCAAAGGAATATGCTGGCTGACCGCCGTTTCCACAACGGTTTCCGGGGCCACGTCCCGGCCTAAGTCGATCACCGCGTAGCCGTAATTCTGCAGCACGGTTTTCACGATGTTTTTACCGATGTCGTGGATGTCGCCCTGGACGGTGGCGAGGATCAGGCTGCCCTTTACCACCTGTTCCGCGCCTTCCCGGGACAGGCGTTCTTTGATTTCCTCGAACACGGCCTGGGCCGCCTGGGCGGCGGACAAAAGCTGGGGCAGGAACACCACGCCCTTTTCATAGTCCAGCCCCACCTGATCCAGGGCGGGGATCAGCCGCTGTTCCACCAGGGAAAGCGGCGCTTCTGTTTTCAGCAGCTTCTTTGCTATCCTGGCTGCCTCCGCTTTCAGGCCCCGCAGAATGGCGTCCTCCAGGGTCATGGAGGCGGGGGAGGCGGATGCGGCGGGCTTTGTTTCCGGCTGGGCCTGGGCGAAGCGGGCCACGTAGGCGGCGCACTGCTGATCCTCGCCGCTCAATACCCGGAAAGCGGCCATCGCGTCCATCATTTCCCGCTGGTTGGGGTTCACGATGGGCAGGGTCAGCCCCGCGTGGAGGGCGCGGATCAGGAAAGTTTGAGTGACCAGGGGCCGGTTGGGCAGGCCGAAGGAAATGTTGCTGACGCCTAACACGGTTTGCAGGCCCAGCTCCGTGCGCACCCGATGCACGGCCTTTAGCGTTTCCTCCGCCTGATCCTGCTGAGCGGACACGGTGAGGGTCAGGCAGTCGATCCACACGTCCTGCCGGGGGATGCCGAAGGACACGGCGCGGTTCAATATCTTTTCCGCGATGGCGAAGCGCTTTTCGGAAGTATCGGGCAGGCCGGATGCGTCCAGCGTCAGGCCCACCACCGCCGCGCCGTACTTTTTCACGATGGGCAGAATGGCGTCCATGGATTCGTCCTTGCCGCTGACGGAGTTCACGGCGGCCTTGCCGTTGTACACCCGCAGAGCGGCTTCCAAAGCGGCGGGATCCACGGAATCCAATTGCAGGGGCAGGTCCACCGCCGCCTGAATGGCTTTCACCGTCCGGGGCAGCATGGTTTTTTCGTCTACCCCCGGAAAGCCCACGTTCACGTCGAGGATATCCGCCCCGGCGTCCATTTCCTGCACGGCCACGGACACGATATAATCCAGGTCATTTTCCAGCAAAGCCTGCTGAAAACGCTTTTTTCCCGTGGGGTTCACCCGCTCCCCGATCACCCGCACCCCGTTCAGGGTCACGGCTTCGGTAGGCGTGCAAATCAGGGGCGGGGGAGAGACGGCGATGACCGGGGGCTTTTCGGGCAGCGCCTGTTTTAGGGCGGCGATATACCGTTCATCCGTGCCGCAGCAGCCGCCCACCAGGGTGGCCCCCGCCTGCATGATGGAAACCATGGCGGCGGCAAATTCTTCCGGCGGCAGGTCGTAATGCCCGTCCTCCGGGTCGGGCAGGCCCGCATTGGGTTTGGCAATGAGAGGAAGCGTGGTATGGCGGCGCAGTTCCTGCACCAGGGGCAGCAGCTCCTTCGGCCCCAAGGAGCAGTTCACGCCGATGGCGTCCGCCCCGAGGCCGGTGAGGGTATGGGCCATGGACGCCGCCGTGCAGCCCGTGAAGGTGCGGCCGGAGGTTTCAAAGCTCATGGTGACGAACACGGGCAGGGCGGTCTTTTCCTTGGCGGCCAGCAGGGCAGCCTTGGCCTCGTACAGGTCGGTCATGGTTTCGATCACCACCAAATCGGCCCCCGCGTTTGCCCCCGCTTCCATCATTTCCGCGAAAATATCATAGGCGCTTTCAAAGGTCAGGGTGCCAAGCGGCTCCAGCAGCTCGCCAATGGGGCCGATATCCAGCGCCACCAGCGCGTCGGTGCCTTGGACGGCTTCTTTTGCCAGCCCCACGGCGGCGGCGATGACCTCCGCGCTGGTTCGATCCGTGCGGGAAAGCTTATGGCGGTTGGCCCCGAAGGTGTTGGCGTAAATGATTTGGCTTCCGGCGTCCAAATAGGCCCGGTGAATGGCTTTGATCCAGTCGGGCCGGGTAAAATTCAGCAGCTCCGGCACCGTGCCCGGCTCCATGCCCATTTTTTGCAGCATGGTGCCCATGGCCCCGTCCAATAAAGTGATGCGGTCAGGTTGAAGATGCACAGGTCATTCCCCTTTCCCGAAAAGCGCAGTTTTGCTTGAAGGCGCAGAAGGCGCAGCCCCGGATGCGGGCCGGTTGAGGCTTGCCCGAAAGGCCGATCACCGCCGTGACCGATTTCATGGGATTCAGCAGATACGAGGGCGCGGCGCAGACTCCTAACCGTTTTTCCCCGTTCAGGGCACGAAGAAAATCGAGCTGCAAAGATAAAGGCAGATCGCCATAGCCGGGGCTGAACCGGTCGGTGAGGTACAGGCCGGGATGGTGGGCGGCGATTTCCCGCTCCGCCGCGTCGCAGCCCTGTTCCACGTAGGCGCTGCCGCATGCGTCGATATACAGGGCCTGGGCCATGTCCCGGGCCTGGGCGGTGCGCAGCAGCCGGTCAAATTCCGCACGCAAGGTACACAGCAGCAGCACGGCCCTTTCACAGTCCGCCAGCATGGTTTTTGCGAGCTTTCCCGGCAGCAGCAAGCCCGCCTCCGGCAGGGAAACGCCGTGCTCCGTGTGCGCGATATCGAATACCCGGTAGATATATCGGGGCGAAGCGCGCTTTTCCACCTGCTCCGCCGCCTGCTGTGCGGCGCGCAGGGTAATTTCATCCGGCTCCTTCACGCCCGCGAAGCGCAGGGCCTGGTTCACATCCACGTTCATGGGCGCTGTCCTTTCTGACAATTTCTGCTTCATTATACCGGAATCCCCGCCGCCGCGCAAGGAAATACAAAAAAAGACCGGTCGGAACCGGCCGGAGGAAGCTGATAAGGCCGCCTGTCAATCATGGTATCGTAGAATGGCAAAAAACCTGAACAACCTTATAGCTTTCTCGGAAAGGGGTCTGGGGGAAACCGCTCTTTGGCTTCTAAAGAGCGGTTTCCCCCAGTATCCTTATTCCGCCAAAAGCTCGTTGATCATCTGGTCGGTCATGGCCAGGGAGCGGGGGAGATGGAAGGGGCCTTTGAAGGTGCTGCCCTTGGTGGAGGGCATGGTGGGCTTGCCGTCCCGGCGCAGGTAGCCGTACCAGTCGCCGTACTGGGGATCGGAGAACACTTCCCGGCAATAATCCAGGGTTTTGCAGAACCAATCGTAGTACGCTTCGTTCTTCGTGTCCCGGTAGGCCATGAGGGAGGCGATGAGGATTTCGTTATGGGGCCACCACAGCTTCATATCGTGTTCGTAGGCTTCGGGGGGCAGGCCCTTGGCGTCGATGAAGTACAGCAGGCCGTTATATTCCTTGTCCCAGCCCGCGCTGATGGCGAGATTGAACACGTTTTCCGCCTGCTGGTGCAGGACCTTATCGCCCTTATGGTTGGCGTATTCCATGAGGAACCAGCTGCATTCGATGTCGTGGCCGGGGTTCACGATGCGGCCCTCGGTCACGTCGCCCCGGAATTCGCCGTTCATGCCCACGTTCTCCAGGGTGCAGCCTAGTTCCGGCTTGTGGTGGTAGGTGAAAATATCGTGTACGCAGATTTCGGCCCGCTCGTCGTACAGGACGGTATTTTCCGGGTCGCACCGGCGCAGGACGGAGCAGATATTCAGGTAGATCATGGCAAGGCCTAAGCTGCGGCCCGTGCGGGTTTCGGGGATGGTCTTAGGCCCCATGCCCACGGGGTCGTCGATGAGGCCACGGAACAGGCCCCAATACAGCTCATAGGCCTGCTTGGCCCGGTCGAGATACACCTTTTCCCCGGTCAGGGCGTAGTATTCCGCGTTGGCGATGGCGTAAAAGCTCTCGGAGAAGTAATAGCGGCGCTGGCGCAGGGGCTTTCCCTCGGCGGTGACGGTAAAGTACATCCGGTTGCCCTTTTCCCGGTTGATGCAGTGGGCCTCCATGAAGTCTAAGCAGGACTTGGCAAAGTCCATCCATTCCTGCTTTTTGCCGTACAGGTGGCAAAGGTAGCTGTACGTCCAGGCGCAGCGGCCCTGCATCCACACGCTTTTGTCGGTGGAGTAGATTTTGCCTTCCCGGTCCAGACAGGTGTACACACCGCCGTTGACCCGATCCCAGCCGTTTTTGACCCAGAAATCGGCGCTGCGGTTCAGTTCTTCCCGAATCCAGTTCTGCTGCGCTTTCAGCAATGCCTTGTCCATGACGATACCCCTTTCGCGTTTGTTGGAAGTGGTCAGTGCGTTGAAAAAGTGGAGAGTGAAAAGTGGAAAGTGGAAATTTATCATGTTTTCCGCGATACGAAGGGCTGTCTATTTATATCTTCACTTTTCACTTTTAACTTTTCACTTTTTAGTCCAGGTTCATCCCCGGCAGGGCGGTGACGGTGCGCACGAATGCGCCGTTCAGGCGGCGCATCAGGGCCACCTGGGGCGCGTTTCGCCGGAAGATATGGGTATACATGGTGTTCACGCCCCGTTCGCGCAGCAGGGCCGAGGCCGCGCCCAGCAGGTTTTTCGCCATGCCCTGGCGGCGGTATTCGGAACGGGTATAGATCATGAGCAGCGTGGCGGAGCTGCCCGCGCCGGTGAGGATGCACTCGCTGACGGGCTGGCCGTTGCGGTAGAAGCCTAAGGCCATAAAGTGCTGCTGCTGCTGCCACAATTGCAGATAATCCCGGTTGAAGGGCTGGATGCGCTGGACGTTGACGCGGCTAAGGAAGGCGTTCTGGCTGGCTTCATCCTGCAAAGGAACGGAAGCGAACACCATGCCCATGGGGGCTTGGGGCACCCCGGGAGGGGGCAGGAAGCGGAACAGATCTTCCCCGTCGTCGTTTTTCAGGCCGCAGGATTCATAAAACCGCAGCATCTGCAAATCGTCCGGCGACACTTGGGTGTACAGCCGGGCGGGCAGCCCCGGATTCTGGGCCTTCAATTGATAGGCCCGGGCCAGCAGCGCGCCGAACATCAGCGCCCGGGCGGAGGGCTGGCAGTCGATCTGCAAAAACAGGTGATTGGGGCGCTCCGGGTACAATTCGCCCTGAAAAAACTGCATCACATAGCCCGTGCCCAGCTGAATCTGCTGGTCGTTGGCGACAAAGAACACGTTTTCAGGCGCAATGCCCTGAAACGCGGCTTGCGGATGGGTAATACGCATAGAATTCCCCTTGCTTCGGTGTAGTTATTACCACTCTACCCCTGAGTACTTGTACGCGGGGGTCAAATCGTAAGTGACCCGGCACACGGATTTCTGATCCCGCAGGATCAGATCGGTCACGTTTTCCATCACGTCGTAGGGCAGGCGGGCGGCGTAGGTCAGGCTTCTTTCCGCCGCTTGAACGGCGCGCAGGCAGATGACGGATTTTTCCTCGCAGCCGGGCATGGGGATCAGCACCGCGAAGTACTGCCACAGCCGCTTGGCCGCGCTGGAGCGGAGCAGCTCGCCCCGGAACAGGGCGTCCGCCGCCCGCAGGGTGGAAAGCCTTTCTTCGGTCACTTCCCCTAAAATGCGCAGGGCCAGGCCGCTGCCGGGGAAGGGCTGGCGGGAAATCAGATCGGCGGGGATATCCAGAAAATCGGCGATCTGGCGGATCTCACTCTTGAACAGCTCCCGCAGCGGTTCGATGAGGGGCACCTGCTCCCCCAGGGCGGGGCTGAGCGCGCCGCCACCGTACATGATATCGTTGCAGCTGGTGCCGCGAACCAGGGCGGCGATGGGGCCGAGCTTTTCTTCCTCCTCCCGCAGGATGGCCTGGATGAGGCGGATGATGACGCGGCGCTTTTCCTCCGCGTCCCTGACGCCTCTGAGCGCGTCAAGAAATCTGTCCTGAGCGGAAACGCGGGTGATATCCATGCCGATGACGTCCCGGTAATAGGCGATAAAATCATCGCCCTCCCGCTCCCGCAAAAGGCCGGTATCCACAAAGATGCATTTGAGCTGGCTGCCCAGGGCCTTGTGGGCCAGCAGCGCGCTCACGCCGCTGTCCAGCCCGCCGGTCATGGCGCACACCGCGCGGCCGCTTCCCACCACGCGGCGAATTTCCTCTACCGCCCGGCTGACGAAAGCGCCGTCGTCCCACCAGGGGGTGCAGCCGCAGATGGTCAGGGCGAAGTTCCGAAGGACCAGGGAGCTTTCCGGGTCGTTCTGCTCGATCTGGAGCTGCGCGCCGTACAGGGGCAGGGTTTCGTGAGAAAAGCCCACCACGGTTTCCTGGGCGGCAGCCAGGGGACGCACCTGATCCGGCAGATGGAATTCCCGAACGCAGGGCAGCATCCGCTCCCCGCTTTCCATCCCCGCCATCAGGGAACAGTCGGCGTAGCTCACGGGCATCACCGCGCCCTGATAGACGATATCGCCCACCGTGCCGCCCAACATGGACAGCAGCAGCCCCGCCGCGTCGCCTAAGGCCAGGACGGGAATATCCGCCTGGGGGATGCGGCTGTCCAGCCCGAACGGGGTCTGGCCCGATACGCCGCCGGCCAGCAGCAGCCCTAAGGGTTCCTGGCGCTGAATTTCCTCCAGGGAAATATTGCCCGGCACGATCTTGCAGAAAACCTTTTCCGAACGCAGCTTCCGCGTGACGGCCCGGCTGGCGTCGCTGTCGAAATTCAGCACCAGCAGCATATCGCGCATGGGTGTTCACCCCTTACTGACACAAGAATAAAACGTCAAATATATTTTATTCGACGCGGGACGGTAAAATCCTGCTTTACTGGCCGGACAGCTCCTCAATCATGCGGCGCAGGGCCATGCGGGTTTCCAGGTTGGCGATGCCGGTTTCCTGGATGCCGTACTTTTGCTGCACGGTTTTGATGCAGCCCGTGGTGATGGCGCCGTAGCGGCCGGTGGTGTATTTTTCCTCCAGCAGCCCGGCCTGCACCAGCTCCTTTTGCAGGGCCGTCACCTTGGGGCCGTCGTGGCCGAATTTCAGGGAATAATCGGCCAGATCGTATACGGTGCCGTAGCCCAAAATGCGCCAGTAATCAATGGCGTAATCGTTGCGCTCCACGCCCTGGGGGGCGGGCTTGGTCACGTTGTTGCCCTCGATCACGTGGACGCGCACCTTGCCGGAGGCGTCCAAAGCGCAGTATTCCACCATGGCCACGTGGCTGGTATCGCCGCTGGCGTTATCGGTGAGGAACACCCAGTCCCCCGGCTGGGGGACGTAGCTGTTTTTTTCGATGGCTTCACCGGTATCGCTCCACCATTGGGTGCCGTAGCCCGGCAGGAAGCCCGTGCGGGCGATATAGCGGCCCTGGGCGATGAACCAGTCCCGCCCCACGTTGGTGCCGCTGTAATTGGGGTATACCTTGTTCAGCAGCTTGGTGCCGTGCAGCTTATCCACCTGATACACGCACCAGCACTGGAATTCGGCGCACCATTCGGCGGTGGGATAGCCCGCCCAGGTGCCGTACTTGGTCACGCCGCTGCGTTCCTCCGTGTAGCCGATTTCTCCCCGGGCCGCGTCCAGCAGCCACAGCACGTAATCAGGCACCGGATAGGCGGGCTGGATCAGGGTTTCGCCCTCTCCCAGGGTGATCCCGGCTTCATAAGCGGAGTTCTCCGCCAGGGCGGGCGCGGGAAGCAGCGAAACGCACAGGAGCAGGCAAAGGAGCATGATGGATGGACGCATGGTTTTTTCTACCTCCGTCTTGATGGAAACGGGGCCGGAAGACGGACTTCCAGCCCCGCGGGAATCACGCGTTGCGGTCGCTGCTGTCGCCGCTGTCGTAGCTGTCGTACAGGTTCTTATTGCGCTCCGTGCGGCGGACGCGCTTCCTGGGGGCGGCAGGCGCGGCCGCTTCACCGGGAACGGCGGGAGCAGCCGCATTATTGGAAACGGGCGCGGCCATTTTGTTGGAAACGGCGGGCGCGGCTGTTTCGGGAGCGGCGGGTATATCATCCAGGCTGACCCGGGCTGTTTTGATTTGCAGGTTCAGGGGCCGGGCGTTGGGGTCCACCGGGGCGGGCCGGAAGGATTCACCGGTAACGGGGCTTTCCGGCGTCGGCTGGGTGGCGGGACGGCCGTAAACCTGGGTGGACTGCGGATAGGAAGCGTTTTCCCGCCGCAGAGGCTGATAGGTCTGCGTGGCCTGCCGCACGGGCTGATAACCGTGGGTATTGCCCTGTTCTTCCGCCTGCCGCGCGGTCGCGCTTTCGGGACGGTAGATCCCGGTGCCCTGGGAAGCGCCCTGCGTGGGCTGGGGCGAGCCGCTCTGGGGCGGCATGAAGGGCGCGCTGGGATTGGGATAGGCGGGCCGTGCGGGGTTCTGGCCGGGGTTATTCTGGGCTGTGCGCATCTGGGGACGGCCCGCCGCGCCGCGCGCGGCGCGGGCCTGTTCGGCCAGCTGTGCCTGCCTGCGCTTTTCGTTTTGCCTGCGCACGTAGGTGTAATACGCGCCGCCCGCGCCCGCGACGGCCAGCGCCGCCAGGATCCAGGGCCAGGGAGAACCGGCCTGCTGCACGTTGTTTTGCGGCAGGATCGTGCTGTTGTCCGGCACCACCGGGGCGATTTCCGGGGTGGGCGTGGGGGAAAGCACAGGCGTAGGCGCTTCGGTGACCGGCAGCCTCTCCGGATCCGGCGTGGGGGTGGTGAAGGGATTGAAGGGTTCATAGGAGGCCGTCGCGGCCGGATTGTACCACATGGTCTTGTTAAAATCCTCCATGGGCTGGATCTGGCTGACGTCGGCGCTGGTGGTGGTGTTATTGCTGGTGGCGTTCAGATATTCGCTGCTCTTGAGGAAATCGGACAGCTCGCCGAGGGTGAGCACGTGGAAGTAATCGCTGCGGATATAGCCTTCAGTGCCGCCCTGAATGATGCGGTACCAGGTGCCTTCTTCGTTGGTGACCTCGCCCAAAACCAGGGCGAAGGCGTAATTATCCAGCTGGCGGAGCTGGTTGTTCTTCGTGATGGTGGGTTCGCTGCGCAGGTTCACCCGGCCGCTCTTGCTCTGCACGTGGCCGTAGCTGCTGGGGCTGTCCTCGGTCACGGGCATGGGCGTGGGCATGGGTTCGGCGGTGGGGGTGGGCGTACCGGCGGCCATGTTTTCTTCGTAGCTCAGAACTTCCTCCGCGCTCATCATGCGCAGCTGATCCTGGCGGATGTAGCCCCACGTGCCGTTGTACTGCACCACATGCCAGGCGACGCCGCCCGCGTATACCTGCTGATCCACATACACCACCGCCATGTAGGGCAGCATGTCGATGATTTCGCCGTTGGTATTCGCGAAGTAGCGCATGGGCACGCCGTTGCCCAGGGTCATGGCCAGGCCCTCGGTATGCTCCATGGGCAGCGCGGTGGGGGTGGGGGTGGGCTGCAGCAGGTCCAGATAGTACCGGGCTTCCTCGGCGGTAATGAACCGCAGGGCGGACTGGGGAATGAAGCCCCAATTGCCGCTGCTCAGCGCCTGCACGGAATCCCAGATGACGCCTTCCACAGCGGTTTCGCCGTTGACGAGGACCAGTGTGTCGGTGGGCAGCATTTCCAGAATGGTGTCGTCCGTCTGGCTCACGCCCGTGCGCAGCGCGGTCTGAGCGATTGTGACGGCATAGCCCCGGTAGGAAGGCATGCTCGTGGGTTCGGCGGTGGGTTCTTCGGTGGGTTCTTCCGTAGGCACCTGGGTGGGTTCTTCCGAGCGTTCCGGGGCAGGCTCAGCCGTGGGTTCCTGGGTGGGTTCGGCGGCAGGCTCAGCCGTGGGTTCCTGGGTGGGTTCTTCCGTCGGCTCCAGGGTCGGCTCCAGCGTGGGTTCCAAGGTGGGCGCTTCCGTCGGAACGGGGGTCGCAAGGGGCGTTTGGGTGGGCATGGGGGTAGCAAGCTGGGCCTGGATGGCGTCGCTTTCCGCCTCGTCGGCCACCTGTACGTACTTGGCCATCATATAGCCGTCCACGCCGTTGCAGCGCACGGCGTACCACTGTTCGCCGTCGACGTTCAGCACGCTGTAAATCCAAACGCGGGTATTCTTTTTCACGCCGCTGATCTTATCCCCGTTCCGGCCGGCCTTCTTGCGGAAGTTGACGGAATCCACGGTGGCGCCCCAGCGGTCGATCACCATATTGTCGGGAATTTCCGTGGGCGCGGGCGTGGGCACCTGGGTGGGAGCCAGGGTATAGTTGAACAGGGCGGCGATTTCCGCTTCGTTCAGGGGCCGCATCACGCTTTCGCTCATGTAGCCCATGATGCCGTTGATTTCCACGGCGTACCAGACCTTGCCGTCGCTCTTGGTCACTTTGCCCAGCGCGTGGCCCAGCATGCCGGCGTTCACAACGCCGACGATGTTGTCTTCGACCGTAGTGGGCGTGGAGCGCACGTTGATGGACTTGCCCGAGGGATAGAAATAGATGTCCACGGACTCATCATAGGCCGGAACCTGGGGCGCGGGAGTGGCCGTGGCTGCGGAAGCGTACAGAAACACGACCTCAGACGGGGTCAGCTGGCCTTCCGCGTCCAGCACCACGATGGCGGAGGAAGAACCGGGAACGGGAACGTAATTTGCCGCCAGATCCAGGGGCTGGAGGTCGATGGTGTTCGTGCCCACATAGCAGATCTGCTGCTGGGGGGAAGCCACGTCCTGCCCGGTGGCCGCGTCCTGATAACGGATGGTCACAAAGGCGTTCACTTCGTTGCGGAAGCGGAAAAGCACTTCGGCGGGATAAGCCGCGCCGGTATTGTCCACAGCCACATAAACGGTGGGATCGGACGCCAGCTCATAGCCTAAGCTGCCGTCCACCTGCTCCCAGTCCACGTCTACCTTGTTTTCCTGCCCTTCCACGCAGGTGGCGGAATAGGAATAGAACACTTCCTCCGCGGGAGAGATATATTTTACGGTGACGAGGGCCACCTTGGGCGCGGCGGGTTCCGTGATCAGGCGGTAGGTAAACACGATTTCGGCGGGATCGGGGCCGTTTTCATCCACGTGTACCAGGGCGGTCTGCGGCCCGTCGGGCAGATAGCCGTCGGCCAGATCCGCGGGAGCGGCGGTGATTTCCGTATCGCCCAGGCCGCACCATACCACGCCGGGGGAAGCCACGTGATTGCCCTCCGGATCCGCGTAGTACACATACACCATGACGGGGCCGGGTTCCGCCGTAGGTTCGGCGGTGGGTTCCGGGGTCGGTTCCTCCGTGGGGTCCGGGGTCGGCTCCTGAGCGGGTTCCGCCGTCGGCTCCGGGGTGGGTTCCGGGGTGGGTTCGGCAGTCGGCTCCGGGGTGGGTTCCGCCGTAGGTTCGGCGGTGGGGGCCAGGTATTGATACAGGAACACGATTTCGGCAAGATCCGCTTCGCCGTCGGCGTTCACCGTCACGTACACGGTGGGGTCGTCCAGCAGGATATAATCGGGAAGCAGGCCTTCCGGCGCGGCGGAGACGGGCGTCACGGCGTCCGGCGGCAGCGAGACCGTGCCGCTCAGGGCCACGTCCGCCCCGGTTTCCGCGTCGCGGTAGTACACGGGCAGCGTCACCGGCGGAACGGCCCTGTATTCATAGATGAAGGTGATTTCGCTGGGGTGCGCCCCGTCGGCGTCCACCGTCACGTTTTGGAATTCGGGATCGCCCGCCGCCTGGAAATACCGGTCCGGCAGCGTCTTGGGCTGGGGGAACACCACGAAGCTGCCGCCTTCAAACAGCAGCTGGGAATCTTCGGCCACGGGCATTCCCTGGGCGTCGGTGTAGTGAACGGTGACGTAGGCGGGCTTGACTTTGCGGACGTAGGTAAACGTGACCTCGCTGACGCTGCCGCCCGCAAGATTCACCGTCAGGGGATAGGAAGCGGGCTGCGCCGCCTGATAATCCTCCGCGGAGGCAAGCTTGACCGCGGGGGTGATGGTATGTTCGCCCTCGCCGTAGGTGCGCACCTCGTCCGGCGCGACGGATACGCCCCGGTCGTCCACATAATGCACGGTCACGTTCACGGGCTGCACGATGCGGCGGTAGGTGAAGGTGATTTCCGCGGGGGAAGCCCCGTCGACGGTGACGAATACCTCATAGAATTCGGGGGAGGCGGGCTGATACAGCTCGGTGGAAATCCCGGCGGCGGGGTACACCTGATTGTAGCCGGGCTGCGCGGTCTGGGTCATATCCTCGGCGATCCGCTTGCCCTCGTCGTCCACATAATGGACGAGAACGGAGGCGGGCAGCACCTCCCGGCTGTACCAGAAGGTGACTTCCCCGGGGAATGCGCCCTCGGAGGTGACGTTCACGGTGGCGTCGCCGGTTCCCTGCACGGTATAGCCGGAGATGGCGGGGGCATGCAGCGCGTGGCTGCCGCCCTCCAAAACGGCCGTTTCATCCGCGCGCAGCGGCTGTCCGTTTTCATCCACATAATGCACGGTCACGCTGGCCGGGGCCACATAGGGGGCGTAGGTGAAGGTGATGGTTTCGACGTCCGCGCCGTTTTCGTTCACGGTGACAACGTATTGGGCGCTGCCGATGAGTACGTAGCCGTCGATGGCGGGGGCGTTCACCTGATGCTGGCCCGCGTCGTAATTGATGACCTGGTCGTTCCGCAGGGGATAGCCGCTTTCGTCCACAAAACGAACGGTGACGGCGGCGGACACCACGATGCGGGTATAGGTAAAGGTCACGTCGGCGGGATGCGCGCCGGTCTGATCCACGGTGACGGTATAAGCGTCCGCGCCGGTCAGGGAATAGCCGCTGATGGGCACGGCGGACACGGTGGAAACGCCCTCGCCGAAGGTCAGGGTCTGATCGGACAGCAGGGGATAGCCGTTTTCATCCACATAATGCACGGTGACGGCGGCGGGCTGCACCGGGGTTTCCTGGGGCAGCGGCTGATAAGAAATGTACAGGGAATAAACCGCCACCAGCTCGCCCGCGGCGTTATAGCCGGAAATGGTCACGCAGGGCTGCTCCAGGCTGCCCATGGCGTCGGTCACATATTCCAGCAGCGCGTTCTGGCCCGGCTCGAAATAAGCCACGCCGCCGGTCAGATCGCTGATGTTCAGCGTAAGGCCTGTCAGGGGCGTTCCCGGAGTCAGCGCCAGCCAAAACCGGGTTTCCTCCGGCGAATCGGTAACGGGAACGGCGGGAGCGCTCCACTGCACCGAGCCGTTATCGTCCGTCCATTGCACGGAAATGCTCATATCCCGGGCGGAAGCGGCCAGCGCGCCGAAGGGCAGCAGCAGGCAGAATAAAACCAGGAAAAGAGAAACGATGCGGATGATCCCTTTCATCATAACGCGATGCCTCCTTCGGAAATCATCGAATAACCACGAAACTGTTTCAATTGTATTACAGAATACAATTCGTGTCAATGCTTCGGCCTATGAAAAAGCTGGGCGGACGCGTATATTTCCCCACGTCAGGCAGGATTTGAGAAACGGACGTTGAATATAGAGCAGGAACGTTTGCAATGGAGGAACAGAACATGATCAGGGACGAAGCGCTGCGGGAAAAATTTCTTTCCAGTGAAGCAATATATCCCGGCAAAATCATCCGCGTGGAAAAGTGGCAGGTGGAGCTGCCCAACGGAGAAACGGCCATGCGGGAAATCGTGCGCCACAACGGCGCGTCGGCCATCGTGCCGGTGGACGATCAGGGTATGGTCACGCTGGTGCGCCAGCACAGGGTTGCCATCGGCCAGTGTACCTGGGAGATCCCGGCGGGCAAGCTGGATTCCCCCAGCGAGGATCCCTTCGCCGCCGCCAAGCGCGAACTGGAGGAGGAAACGGGCCTGCAGGCGGCGGAATGGCGGAAGCTCACTTCAATTTATACCACCCCCGGTTTCTGCAACGAGCAAATCGCCATCTATCTGGCGACCGGCTTGAGCCAGCGGAACGCCCACCCGGACGAGGACGAGTTCTTAGGCCTGACCAAAATGCCCCTTTCGGAGGCCGTGTCCCTTTGCATGTCCGGGGAATTCCGGGACAGCAAAACGGTGATCGGGCTGCTGATGGCCCAGCAGGTGCTGGCGGCGGCGGATAAACCGCTGCTGGACGCGTCCACAGCCATACAACGGTTCACAAGCGCCTGTTCATCCCGGGAAGCCAAATAATTGCCAAAAAAGAGAATATCAAATGAAGAAAGAGAAGCATCCCGTATACCGGCTGATCCTTTTCATCCTGTTTTTGCTGCTGGCCCTGGGCGTGGCGCTGCTGACGCTGGGCCTGCTGACGGGCAGCGGCGGCCCCTTCGCGGGCCTGCCGGTACAACGGATTTAACTTACTTATCTTATAAGGAAACGATACATCCATGCAGTTTTTTCAGGGAATTTTTTCCCAGCTTCCTGCCCTGGAAACGGAAAGGCTGATTTTGCGGCCCCTGCGCATGAGCGACGCCAGGGATTTGTTCGCTTACGCCAAAGACCCCCAGGTGAGCCGCTACGTGCTGTGGGACACCCACGAAACCCTGCGGGATTCCCGCCAGTTCCTGCGGGGGGCCATTCGCCAGTACCGCCAGGGCCTGCCGGGTTCCTTCGCCATCACACTGAAGGATTCCGGCCGCATGATCGGCACTATCGGCTATATGTGGGTCAACCATGAATACAAAAGCGCCGAGGTGGGCTACAGCCTGAGCCGGGAATACTGGAACAAAGGCATCATGACCGAGGCCCTGCGCCGGGTGGTGGAATTCGGCTTTCAGGAATTGCGCCTGAACCGCATCGAGGCCCAGCACGAGGTGGACAACCCCGCCTCCGGCCGGGTGATGGCCCACGTGGGCATGCAGTACGAGGGCGTCCTGCGCCAGCGGGTGAAAAACAAGGGCAGGTACGTGGACGTGGCGTTGTACGCCATTCTGCGCGGCGATCCGCGAACATAAAAGTGGAAAGTGAAAAGTGGAAAGTGGAGAGCTATATAGTCGGCAATACCGTTGGCTGCCACAAGGGACGCTGTCCATTTATATTTTCACTTTCCACTTTTCACTTTTCACTTTTTCATCAGAAAAGGAGGTTTTTATGCAGCACCGCATGACCGCTCCCGGCCCTTTGCTGGACGCAAACGGGCATTTGACGGAAAGGGGTTACGCCCTGTCCCTCATCAAGGATTACGACCGCGAGGCGGTAAAGGCCCCTTCCTTCCGCGTCAAGGAATGGGACTATTACTGCATCGTGTCGGACCGGTACGCCCTGGCCCTGACCATCGCCGACAACGGCTATCTGTACATGGACAGCGTGTCCCTCCTGGATTTTGACGATCACAGCCAGGCCACCTGGTCCGGCATCCTGCCGCCCTTCGGCGGGCGCAAGCTGCCCGCCACCAGCGTGGTGGGGGATATCAGCGTATCCGGCAAGGGCTACGCCCTCACCTTTGAAAACAACGGAAAGCAGCGCCGCCTGTACGGCCACGTGGATCGCTTTCCCAACGGAAACGGCCAGCCCCTGCTGTTCGACGTGACGCTGACCGGCGCGCCAAAGGATTCCATGGTCATCGCCACGCCCTTTTCGGGCCATCCCAAGGCGTTCTATTATAATCAGAAGATCAACTGCCTGCGGGCGGAGGGCAAGGCCGTGCATGGGGACAGGGAATACCTGTTTTCTCCCGCCCATTCCTTCGCCGTGCTGGACTGGGGGCGCGGCGTGTGGACGTATGACAATACCTGGTACTGGGGTTCCGCCTCGGGCCTTGCGGAGGGCGTGCCCTTCGGCTTCAATATCGGCTACGGCTTCGGAGACACCAGCGCCGCCAGCGAAAACATGCTGTTCTATGACGGCATTGCCCACAAACTGAGCCGGGTCACCTTTGAAATCCCCATGAAGGACGGAAAAGAGGATTACATGGCCCCCTGGAAATTCACCAGCGACGACGGCCGGTTTGAAATGGACTTTGAACCGATCCTGGACCGCTGCGCCGACATCAACGTGGGGATCATCCGCTCGGATCAGCATCAGGTGTTCGGCCGCTTCACGGGCCGCGCCGTGCTGGACGGCGGCCGGGAAATCTTCATCCGCCGCTTCCCCGGCTTCGCGGAAAAAGTACACAATCGGTGGTGAGCGTTCTTGTTGAAAAATGAGAAATTCGGTCAATTATTTGAGAATTATTCTTTTTTCTGGTAGACAATCGGCCGGGAATGTGCTATAATAAACCGACTTTCGGAAAAAAAACAATGATCCTCGCGTTCCTTATTCGGCGGACGCCGAAAATAAATAAAAGGAGTGGTTTCCAATGAAAAAGTTCCTCGCGTTCCTGCTGGCTGCCATCATGGTGCTGGGCCTCTGCTCTTTCGCTTCCGCTGAAGCGAAGACGTACAAGGTCGGTGTGGCGATCTATCAGTACACCGACAATTTCATGACCCTGTACCGCAATGAAATCGACGCGTACTTCAAGACCCTCGAAACCGACGAAGTGAAGTACGAAGTGATGCCCGCGGACGGCAAGAACGACATGGCCGAGCAGACCAACCAGATCCGCAACTTCATCACCCAGGGCGTGGATGTCATCATCCTGAACCTGGTGCAGACCTCCTCCGCTGACGCCGTGATCGACGAGATCGTGGCCGCCGGCATCCCGCTGGTGCTGATCAACCGCGAGCCTCTGGGCGACAATGGCGACGAATCCTACGAAGGCATCCTGAACAACGACAAGGTTTGCTACGTGGGCGCTGACGCCCGTCAGAGCGGCACCTTCCAGGGCGAAATGGTTTGCGAACTGGACAACCACGGCGACATCAACGGCGACGGCAAGATCAGC
>JAFSNT010000154.1 GCA_017443295.1 Clostridia bacterium | reverse complement strand
CCGTGGTTGGCATCCTGGGCGTGGAAAGCGAACCCCAGCAGCGCCGCTGGGAGGATTTTTCCACGGTGTTCACGAATTTTGTTAAAAAGAACTGGGATGAGGACGTGCAGTTTTCCGACGCAATTTGGTCCAACGGGCGCTGGCTGCATTTGCTGGATATGGGGTATGTGACCTTGCAGGCCGAAACCACGAACGATACGGCGGACGGCCTGATCCGGGAAGTGACATTGACCGGCTTTGTAAAGGAATGTGCGCCCGACGTGCAGGTACTCACCGGCGCGGCTTACTGGGCGGCGGCGCAGTACGGGGAATACGGGAAATACGTGATGCAGATCGTGTTCATGGAGGATCACAGTTCGGACTGGTTCACCAAGGAACAGTTTCCCATCTGGACGGAAAACGGCTATCAGCTTGCCTATGGTCTGAATGATATGGATTGCCCCTGCGGGCGGCTCACCTTCGCGGAGGATTTGCCCACCGTGGGCGGGTACGCCCCCTTTGACCCGGAGGGCATGGAAAACATACAGCCGGGACAGACCGTGGAAGACTTGCTTGAACGGCTGAAAGCGGCGGCGAAAAGCGGCCCCATGAGCGGTTATATCACCGCGCCTGTTTTGCCGGAAACATGGCAGGATGTGATGAATGGCCGGATGTATCAAATCGTGTGGGACGACTGTGCGCTGCTGCTGTATACCGACGGGGAGGGCGCTTCCCTTCGCAGCGCCACCCTGTCCTGCATGAGCGGCGATACCGTCAGCGCCTGTATGCACCTGTTCCCGCTGTACGACGCCATCGTGCATCCGGACACGGACGAGCTGCCCCTTCTTTCCTGCATCACGGGCGGTCACGGCACCTGGGAGGATATGTGCGCCCTTCAACCCTTCTGCGTGATGGACGGCGTGATGCTGCAATGCGACATGCAGGAAATAGGCGGGAACGAATTGCCCATTGCCTATATCTGCGGGGCGAAAGAGGTAAATCCAAAATAGAATAAAGGAACGATCATGAGGAGTAAAACGACATGGTGCATAATCTTTTGAACAGAAAAACCTGGAACCAAGTCTGGCGTCGCTTCGGCGTGCCCATGGGGATGAGCGTGCTGACCCTGGCGGCGGCCGTGGCTTTCATCTGGGATGGCATGGGCGCACGATCGGCAAAGTATGATGGTTTGCAGAGTATCCTTTACGCGGCGCTCTGTGGCCTGTGCTTTTCGTTCGCGGGCGTTCTGCTTTCGGAAGCTGTGAAAAAGGATCGGCTCCGCGCCGCCTGCGGCGTGACCGGGGCGGTACTGGGGACGGGGCTTTATTTCCTGTGCGAAGGATACGCGACGGTCACGATCCTTATGCCGGGCATGCTCCTGACCGCCGGGCTGCTTTGCTGCGTAATACTTTTCCGGGGCGAACACCCGGAAAAAAGGCTGAGCCAGACCTTGGGTTTTGTCTTCCTGTATGGGGCCATTATCCTGCTGGTGTGGTTGATTCTGTATGTGCTGACCGACGCAGTATTCAGTTTGTTTGTATCGGAAGCAGACTGGGCTTTGCGGAACCGCGTAAATGAAACGGTTATGGCGGCGGTGTGGCTCCTGATTGCCCCGTATCTGCTGTTTGCCCGTTTCCCGGATCAGGAAACGCCCAAGGAAAAATACGCAGGCCTTGGCAAGGTGCTGAAGTGGGCGGTGCTGCCCGCCTATCTTGCGCTGCTGGCGGTTTTGATCGGCTATATCGTCATGATCCTGGCGCGCTGGGAAATGCCGGTGGGGCGGATCAACCCCTATGCCCTCCTGGCCCTGGGCGTTTTCGCGGCGCTCCACTTGCTGCTGGATCGAGAGGGAAACAGGCTGGCCCGATTTTTCTCCCGCTGGGGGGCGTGGCTGCTTTTGCCGGTGATCATTGCCCAGGCCGTGGCGGTGTATATCCGTATTTCCGCGTATGGATTCACAGAGGATCGAATCTATGGCGTCGCGTTCACGCTGGCTTGCCTTGTGCCGGTGGTGGCGGCCCTGACGCGCAAACGGGGCGGGGTTTTCTTTGTCACCGGCGCGGTATTGATATTCGTGCTGGCCTGCACGCCGCTGAACGCCCATACCCTGGCCCGCTGGGATCAGGAAGCCCGGTTGTACGGCGCGCTGGAACGGGCGGGCATGCTGGACGCGGACGGAACCATTCACGCCAACGAACAGGCTCCCATGGAAGAACAAAGAATCATTTGGTCTTCCGCCACGCTGCTCACCTCCTATTCCTATCGGGAGAACGCGCCGGAAAACAGCCGCACGGCCAGCCTGAACCGTCAGGCGGACGCCGCGCTGGAAGCCTATTCCGGTAATCCCTCCGTCATGAATAAGCTGATCGTCCTGTTTGGCTTTGACGGTTCCGATCCGGTTTGGTCCTATCGGACTTATAAGGCCGAAGGCGCTTCCACCGGCAGCGAGCTGGACGTAGCCGGTTTCAGCCACGCGAAGCATATTACCGTATATTTTGAGGAAAAAAACGATTGGGTCGGGGAAGCGGATGACCGCACGCTGTATCTCAGCGACGTTTTGCCCCTGGCGGATTTTGAAACGGGAACGCTTTCCCGGGAAGACGTGGTGCTTTCCGATGGAACCACCCTGCGCATATGTTATTTGAGCAAAACGGAGCAAAGGGGGGATTCACCGTACTTTTATCTGAACGCCTGGCTACTGACGCCGTGACCAGAATACAGATTATTTTCGGTTTGAGTGACAGGAGGAAAACCAATGGAGCAGAATGATTGCCGTTTCCAGGTCGAAACGGTCCCCAGCAAGGAACTGATGAAGGAAGCGTATGGAGCTATTATGTGGCATTCCTGGCGGGCCTGGGTTTATGTCGCGGCGATTGCCTTGGGATTAGGGCTTGCCGGATACCATATCTATGACGCGAATATTTGGTCTATGCGGGGACATGGGGACGCCTGGAAAGACAATATGATCATGATTGTGTATTGTCTGCTGATCGCCGCATATCTGCTTGTGCGGCTGTTCACCGCGCCCGGATTATCCGCCCGCAAGTTTATGCGTCGGCTGGAGGCTGTTCATGGGGACATTTCAACGCTGAGAATCACCTATTTTTTTGACGATGATCGTATGCATTCCCAGAGCAGCTCCGGGCAGAAGATCGAAACAGCTTATGATCAGATCATATCCGTGCATGAAACGGCGCATGGCATTGTGATGCGACGGAAAGAGAACCTGTTTGAAGCATTGGATAAAAGCGCAATCGAAGGGGGAACCCTGGAGGGTTTCAAGACGTTTTTGCAGGAAAAAATGCCAAACGCCAAATTTCATTTGAAGCGGGACGCATAAGGAGAGAAGCAAACATGAACGCATCCTACGAAAATACCGCGTTGCGTGTTGACATTGAAAAGATGAAAGCCTATTACACCGCACTTCGCGAGGAAGAATTGTGTGATTGCGAAGGCTGCCAGTATTACCGCGCCCACGTCCGGCAGGCGTTCTCCAAAATTGCCGATTATTTTGATTCATTGGGCATGGACATCGCCAAGCCCTTCCACGTTTCCTATGTGGAGCTGAAAAAAGAAAACAAGATGCTCTATATGGCTTGCTGTTATGTAGCCTTTGGCGATTGTGGCCTGGATTTCAGCCAGACGATTGACGGCGCGGTGCTGACCCGCGCCGGGGCGTGCCCCGATTCCGGTGTGGAGGAACCGCATATTGAATTGGAGATACAGGAATTGACGATGTGTTATCCGAAGGAGGAATAGAAAATGATCAAACGAATTTGCGCTTATTTGCTTTCCATTTGCCTGATCCTGTGCGCCTTACAGCCGGGATCGGCGGAAACGGATGCAGACTTCTATGAAAAGCTCGATCAGCTCTGGGAGGAATACGGGGACAGGGATTATCATTATCAGGAATATGAAAAGCTCTATTTTGCCGTGATCGAAAAGGTCGGCGGGCCGGAAACGGCGGATTTTGCGCTGCTTCCTTCCTGCGAACAGTCGTTGTTTATCGTTTTGATTCTGGACATGGAGATCCAGAACGGCGGGCTTGCCCAATTCTTTTGGAACAATGGAGCGCTGTACGCCGCGCTGGTGCCGGACGCGCTCACGGAAACCGGGCTTGAAGATGTAAGGGATTTGTATGAAGCTTTTCTGCGGGAAAACGGCATCACCCTGGAAGAAATCGACGCATTGCGCGAAACTGATCCCTCAATGACGGAGATTTATACCCGGCATCCGTTTGATGAATTTGACTACCGCTATATGGAAATTTGGGCGAAAACGGACTTGAACCAGCGTTTTCTGGATTTTGCCGCCCAGCACCCGGAAATCTACGAAAACGAAAGAGCGGCTGCGGCTGAACCCGCGCAGCAGCCTACTTATTCACCAGAGCAGCTTCAGGAGGGCCTGCAGGCGCTGCTGAACCTGTTCGGCGTCCAGCTTATAATAAAGAGTGAAGCGGAAATGACGGATCAGGAAGTGGTTCAAGTCCTGCAAAACGCCGGTATCCATGTGCCTGACGGATCGGCGGAGGCAACGCGAAAAAGGATGGACGAATGGGATGCGTATAGTGAGCGGCTGGGTATGACAGCGATTCAGCACAGCGCCCGGGAATACGCGGTCAATCTCCTTGTGTACATCGGGATGGGCGAATACGATTATACTT
>JAFSNT010000153.1 GCA_017443295.1 Clostridia bacterium | reverse complement strand
CTTAATTCTAAGTTACCATCCACCTGTTAAAGGAACCACCTAGTAGCATACCCCGCGGGGGGTGTCGGGGGACCTCCCCCGACTGTAATCCGCAGGCGGCGGCGTGTACGGCGCCGAGGAGCAACAGTATGGTGCTTCCTATATCAATTTCTGGCCGTAAAATGAGCGTTTTCGCTTGCGAAAATGCCATTTTACAAGAAATTGATGCCTCGAATGAAAACGGAATCCCGATTCCGTTTTCATTCGTACCATTCAGCGATAGCTGAATGGTAACGAGAAAGGAGCGCATATGGCAAAAGCGGCAGACGTTTACTTCCGGGTGGACCCCTGGAAGATCATGGAGGAAGGCTTCGACCCCGCCTATTCCCGGGTCAGCGAATCGGTCTTTTCCCTGGCCAATGAAGCCTTGGGCGTGCGCGGCTGCTTTGACGAAGGCGGCAGCGTGGATTCTCTCCGGGGCGCTTACGTGAACGGCGTATACGATATGGAGCGCCTGAACCGCTCCTATCGCGGCATCATTACGGAGACGCATTTCATGATCCCCGCCGCCGACTGGCTCATGACGGAAATCACCCTGGACGGCGAAAAGCTGGACTTGGGCAAGGTGCAATTCCGGGATTTCCGGCGGGAAATGGATATGCGCCGGGGCACGCTGGAACGCGGCTTTGTCTGGCAGACGGCCTCCGGCAAGGAGCTGCGCCTTTCCTTCCTGCGTTTTATGGATAGGGTGCATCGGGAGCGGGCGTATCAGCGCGTTGTGATGGAGCCGCTGAATTTTTCCGGCGCGGTGGAAATTGCCGCCGGGCTGTCCTTTGACGTGGTTCACGAAGGATACAAAAAGTGCTTCTGGCAGGACGTGCGGGCAGAGGGAGAGGGCAGCCGCTTCGCGCTGCAAGGAAGCACCACGCTCTCCGGGCAGGAGGTTTTCGCCGGCGCTGTTCTGAATATCAGCGGCGATATCCAAATCGCGGAGAAAACTGCCGCGCTTCGCGCCGTCCTTCCGCTGGAACAGGGAAAAATACTGACCGTAGATAAGCGGGTCGTGATCCTCTTTGACGGGGATACCGGGGAAAGCCTGTGGCAGAAAGGCCAGGCGGCGCTTACCGCCTGCGGGCAGATTTCGCTGGACGAAGCCCTGACGGCGCAGGAGGAATATTGGGCCGCCTATTGGCGCACCTCGGACGTGGAGATCGAAGCGGCCGAAGGCCAGGAGGCCGCCGTGGCCGCGGAGCAGCAGGGCATCCGGTTTTGCAGCTTCCAGCTTGCCCAGATCTACAACGGCGGCAGCACGCGCCACAACATCGGGGCCAAGGGCCTGACGGGCGAAGCCTACAACGGCCACGCCTTCTGGGACACCGAGGCATGCTGCCTGCCCTTCTATCTGTTCACCAATCCCCGGGCGGCCCGCGACCTGCTCCTGTACCGCTACAACACCCTGCCCCAAGCCATAGAGAGAGCCAAAATGTTAGACTGCGAGGGAGCCTGTTACCCGCTGGCCACCCTGAACGGCGACGAGGCCTGCTCCCTGTGGCAGCACGCTAACCTGCAATTGCAGCCCAGCACCGCCGTGGCTTACGGCGTCTGGCACTATGCCCATGTGACCGGCGACCGGGATTTCCTTTATACGTATGGGGCCGAAATGCTGCTGCAAATCGCCCGGTTTTTAGCCAGCCGTGTGGAAAAAGGCGGTCAAACGGGGAAATACGGGTTCTTCGGCGTCATGGGGCCGGATGAGTTCCACATGATGGTGAACAACAACGCCTACACCAATTATATGGGCATGCGCACCCTGCTTTGCGCCGTCCAAACGCTGGACGACATGCGGCGGGACGAGCCGGACGCCTGGGCCGCCCTCATGGAAAAAACGGCGCTTAAGGCGGATGAAATCACCCTCTGGCGGGAAATCGCCGAAAACATGTATCTGCCGAAGGATGAAACGGGCCTGATCGAGCAGCACGAGGGGTATTTCAACCTGCCCCATACGGACATTAACGCCATCCCCGTCAGCCAGTTCCCGCTGTACGAGCATTGGAGCTATGACCGCATTTACCGCTCGGATATGGTCAAACAGCCGGACGTGCTGATGATGCTGTATCTGTATAATTCCTCGTTCACCGAGGAAGAAAAGCGCGTCAATTACGCGTTTTACGAACCCCGCACCATTCATGAATCCTCTCTTTCCCCCGCCATCCATTCCATCTTAGCGGCGGAAAGCGGCAAAATGGAGGAAGCCACGCGGTTCTTCGGCTTTGCCACCCGGCTGGATTTAGACAATTATAACCGCAACACCCGGGAGGGCCTGCATGTGACCAGCATCGCCCTGGCCTGGGTCAATATCGTGTACGGGTTCGCGGGCCTGCGCAGCGACGGGGAGGGCCTGCGCTTCGCGCCAAGGCTTCCGGAGCGCTGGAAAAAGCTGTCGTTCTCCATCCTGTATCAGGGCCGGGTGATCCTGATCCGCATGGAAAAGGAAGCCACCGGCTTCCGGCTGCTCCGGGGTGAACCACTGCAAGTGCAGGTATACGGAAAACCTTGCACCATCAACAGTGAAGAAGTAATGATTCCTGCCTCCGATGCAAACGTATCCGCATAAAAAACTAAAGCCATTTGCGGCTTTCTCGGAAGGGGTTATGGGGGAAACCGCTCTTTGGCCTCCAAAGAGCTGTTTGCCCCAGTTAGACCACAGTTAGGAGGATTGCCGGATGAATACCTGGCTGCTGCAAAAAGAGGGATTTGACAAAAAGGACGCTGCCTCGGACGGCAACCGTTTCCTGTGCGCCAACGGGTATATGGGCCTGCGGGGCGTGCCGGAGGAGGCAGGCAGCGCCTTGTTTCCCGCCATCACCTTAGCGGGGGTGTACGACCAGTTTGAGGACAAATGGCGGGAACCGGTGAACGCGCCCAATTGCCTGTTCATTCACGCGTCTTTCAACGGGCAGTCCCTGTCCGTGGAGGACGGTTCACCGCAGGCCCACAGCACGGCGCTGGATTACCGGCACGGCGTCTACAGCCGGAAAACGGATTTCGGGGCGGCATGTATTGTCAGCCGGCGTTTCGTTTCCATGGCGTCGCCGCATCTGCTGGCGGACGAATATCAGGTTTCCTTCCGGCTGGACGGCGAAATGACGCTGGAAACGGGCATTTCCACCGATATTTGGGATATCAACGGCCCGCACCTGTTTGATTATCAGTTGACAGCGGGGGAAATCCTGGCTGTTTCCTGCGTCACGGGCCAAAAGAAAATCAATCTGGCCGCGGCGCAGTGCGTTCAGGCGGATTTTGAAGCGGAGGAAAGCCTGCGGCAGGATGAAACGGGCGTGTTCCGCGTGTTCAGACGGCGCGTTCGTAAGGGCGAAACGCTGAACCTGCGGGTGTTCTCCGCCGTGTATACCTCGCTGGATGAACCCGCCCCCGCAGATGCAGCGAAAAGCTGTTGCCGGGAAGCGAAGGCGGCAGGGTTTTCCGCCTGCCTGCAATCGCACACGGACGCTTGGGAAAAAATATGGACGCTCTCTGAAATCACCCTGGAGGGGAACGAAGAAGCGGCGCTTTTCCTGCGCGCCAGCCAGTATCATCTGAACTGCGTAGCCCCGCGCCATGCGAAAAATATGTCCATTCCGGCCCGAGGCCTTTCCGGCCAGACCTACAAAGGGGCCATCTTCTGGGATTCGGAAATGTTCTTCTTTCCCATGTTCGCGTACACCCAGCCGAAAATCGCCGAATCTCTTCTGCGCTACCGCGTGGAAACCCTGGACGGGGCGCGGAAAAAGGCGGCGGAATACGGCTATCGCGGGGCGTTTTACGCCTGGGAGAGCCAGGAGGGCGGCGAGGAAGGGTGTACCAATTTCAACGTGGTGGACGTGTTCACCCACCGCCCCGTGCGCACTTACTTCCGGGATAAGCAGATTCATATCAGCGCGGATATCGCCTATGCCCTGCGAAGCTGGTATGAGATCACCGGCGACCGCACCTTGCTTCAAGCGGGCGGGGCAAAGGTGATCTTAGAATGCGCCCGGTTTTATCTTTCCCGGGCCAACGGGCATTTTGACAGCGACCGGGTGGATTTTGCGGACGTGATCGGCCCGGACGAATATCATGAGCGCGTCACCAACAGCTTTTTCACCAATGAGATGATCCGGCATTGCCTGGATAGCGCTCTGCTGCTGAAAGACATCTTTGCCGATCAGCCCGCATGGTTCGCCTCTCTTTTGAAGGAACTGAATTATGAACAGGATTGGGCGCTGCTCCCAGCCTTGCGGGAACGCATCAGCCCGCCCCGGGAACGAAACGGTGTGATTGAGCAGTTCGACGGATATTTCGGCCTGGAGGATTGCTCTCTGGACACTGTACGCGGCCGCCTGCGCGACCCCCGGGAATACTGGGGCGGCGACCACGGCGTGGCCGGAACCACCCAAATCATCAAACAGGCGGACGTGATCGCGCTCATGGCCCTGCTGCCGGAGCGCTTCACCGACCGGCAGGCGGCGGCCAACTGGGTGTATTACGAACCCCGCACAGAACATGGCTCCAGCCTGTCCGCCTGCATGTACGCCCTCACAGCCTGCCGCATCGGGCGGCTGGACGAAGCCTGGGACCTGTTCATGAAAACCGCCCAAATCGACGTGCTGGGCGGCGGCAAGCAATGGGCCGGGGAAATCTACATCGGCGGCACCCATCCCGCCTCCAACGGCGGGGCCTGGATGATCGCCGCCTTAGGCTTCGCGGGGCTGAAAATGCGCGCCGGAAAGCTGAGCGTTGATCCCCACCTGCCCCGGCAGATCACCCGCCTGTCTTTCCCCGTCACCGCATGCGGCGAACGCTACCGCATCGACGTGACCCACGAGGGCGCTTCCATCAGCCGACAGTGAAACCGTGAAAAGCAATTGTTCAGTTGTCCTTTTAGAAACCGCTTTATGTCAGAGTTGAGAGTGAAGAGTTGAGCGTTGAGATGATATAGTGTTTATCATAAGAGAATCCTCTCTGATTGACTATATAAATCTCAACTCTTCACTCTCAACTCTAAAGAATTTTCTATTCCGCGAAGCTTTCGCTTATAAGGGCCTGACGCTCCCCCGCTCCACCAGCCGCACCGGCAGGATCACGTTTTTTTGTTCAATATCCTCATGCTGCAACTGCTTCATGATCATATCCGTTGCTAAGATGCCCTTTTGCTCCGCGTCCTGGTGTACGGTGGTCAGGCCGGGAATAGTCAATTGGGCCAAATAGTTATCGTCAAAGCCCACGATGGATTTATCCCGGGGCACTTGTACGCCCTTTTCGCTCAGGCCCGCCATGATGCCTGCGGCTAAAATGTCGGCGGAAGCGAAGACGGCGGTGATCTCCTTTTTTTCAGCCAGGGCACGGCCTAACTTTTTGCCCTCCTCCACGGTGATTTCCTGGGTAAAAATCAGCGCGGGGTCAAAGGGCAGGCCAAATTCCGCCAGGGCCTGCCGATAGCCCTGCAGGCGCTTTTCAATAACGCCCCCGGGGCGGATGGAGGGGGAAGCGAAAGCGATTTTCTGGTGGCCCTTTTCCAGCAGATGCCGGGTGGCCATATAGCCGCCTTTTTCGTCCTCCAGGCCGATGCAGCACACGTTAGGATCATCCACGTAGCTGTCGATCAGCACGAAGGGAATGCCCAAATTCTTGGTGGCGTCGAAAAAAGAATCCTGGAACATGCCGGTCACGATCAGCCCGGACAGCCGCCAGCTGCGGCAGAGGGCGTCCAGCTCGGCGGCGGTTTCCACCGAGCGCACCATCAGATAGTAGCCATCCTCCCGGGTGCGCTTTTCGATGCTGTCCACAAAAGCGCTCAAAAACGGGTCGCTCATGGTGCTGCCCGTGTTCTGCGGGGTCAGATGGGTGATCACGCCGATGATGAAGGAATGGTCGTTGGCCAGGGAACGGGCGGACATGCTGGGCACGTAATGCTCCCGCTGAATGATTTTCCATATTTTTTTCACCCGATCCGGCGAAACCCGGCTTTTCCGGTTGTGTACCACGTTGGATACGGTGGTGATGCTGACGCCCGCTTCGGCGGCGATGTCTTTCAAAGTGACCATGTTTTTCTCCATGTTTTCCTGCTTTTAACTGCATGAAATGAATCCGCACATTAGATAAGTATAACCGTTTTCCCCGTCGATTGCAATACCTTGCATAAAGAAACGGGGGCGTACAAGCGCCCCCGCGGCATGATGGAGTATGAATTATTCGCCCAGCTCGGCCAGGAAATCCCGGATGGGCAGTTCGGCGGGCTTGCCGGTTTCGGGCACGGTCATGCCCTCGGTGGGATTGGCAGTCACAGGCGCGACGGCCTCGGAGAAGTAAATCTCATCCAGGTAGATGATGCACTTAGCGAAAGCGCGGAGGTGAAAGGCGTTGGTCATGCCCGGGAAGCCGGAAGCCTCCAGGTCGATCACCAGATCCTGCCATTCGGTGGTGAGGACGGGGTGGCTTCCGTCGGCCAGCACCAGATCAGAGAACCGGGCTGCATAGAACTTGGAATCTTCGGGATGCCAGTCCATGATCATCTTGTTCTCTTCGCCGCCTTCTTCACCCTTGATGCGGATGGTCAGGTACTTGCAGTAGGAGATGCCGTCTAAGCGCCACATGTCGATGGCTTCGCCCCAGTTGGCCATCCAGTCGGCGGCGGCGGCGAAGTATTCGTCTTCAGAATCATAATCTTCAGAATCATAGGCCTTGGGGCGATAGTCGATCTTCAGCACGCCGTCTTCATTCTTGGAGCGAAGGTTATGCCAGTTGTCCCACCAAATGGGGGCGCCATTAGGGGCGAGTTCGGGCTTGCTCGCGGCGCCGCGGTCGTTGCCGTCGAAGTTGTCCCACAGGAAGATCTCGCCTTCCGCCAGGGCGGGGGCGGCTACTGCCAGCAGCATCATGGCAGCCAGAAGGATCGCCAGGAACTTTTTCATACGTTTTCTCCTCCGTTTTTTCTTTGATTAGGTTTAACGCTAAACCTATCAGATGGCCTGATTATAGCATGCCGTCCTCCGCCTGTCAAGGGGGAAAAATAAAAAATGTGGGAATAAATTTTCCGTTTTATCTTGCCATTTGGAAAAATGTGTGTATAATAAAAGAAAAGAGGTTTAGCGCTAAACTTCTTACCACAGAGCAGGAGGAAACCGCAGATGAAAAAACCGATCCTTCTTCTGGCCGCGTGCTTGCTGATCGTCCTGACCATGATCCCCACCCTGACCCTTGCGGATCAGCAGCCCACGAAGCTGACCCTGTATGAAGGCCCCAAGACCATGCAGACCTCCCGGGACGCCGCCGTCAACGTCAACGGCTATGATCTGTTCGTTTACGACGTGATGGTGAACCACGAGCATATCTGGAACGCCAACACCCAGCCCACCACCACGCCCATGGCGTATTTTGACTTTGAGGGCACGGTTCGCGTCCGCGTCGAAATGCCGGGGCTGGCCCAGGGGGTGGAAAGCGCCGTGGTGCAGCCCTACGCCTGCGGTATCGTGCCGGAGGTGAAGGATGGCGCGGTGACCTTTACCATCTCAGAGCCGGGTCCCTACACCGTGGTATTCAACGGCAGCGTGAACAAGGCCCTGCATCTCTTTGCCAATCCCCTGGAAACCGACGTGCCGGACAAGGACGATCCGGACGTGTTCTGGATCGGCCCCGGGGAATGGGTGATGGACGCCATCGCCCTCAAGGATAACCAGACGCTGTACCTGTCCGGCGGCGCGGTGCTGCACTCCATCGTTTCCGTGGCCAATGCCAGCAACGTGAAAATCCGCGGTCGGGGCCTCATTGACGGCAGCGATTATCCCGCGTGGAACCAGGCGGGTTCTTACGCCCGGGTGCCCATCGACCTGAACCACGCCAAGAACGTGACCGTGGAAGGCATCGGCATCGTCAATTCCAACTGCTGGAACCTGAATTCCTATTCCTCCAAAAATGTGACCATTGATAACGTAAAAATCATTTCAGGCCGGCAGAACGGCGACGGCTTCACCTTTCAGTCCTGCACCAGCCACACCGTGACCAACTGCTTTGCCCGCACCTGGGACGACAGCCTGGTCATCAAGAATTATTCCGGTTCCACCAAGGGCATCACCTTCAAAAATATCCAGGTGTGGACCGATCTGGCCCAGTCCATGGAAATCGGCTATGAGACCGACAAGGGCATGACCCTGGATCCCGAAATCAGCGAAGTGCTGTTTGAGGATATCACGGTGCTTTACAACTTCCACAAGCCCGTCATCAGCATCCACAACAGCGACGACGCCTTCGTACACGATATCGTTTACCGCAATATCGTGGTGGAAAATGCCTTCATGCAGGGCGACAACGGCAACAACAGGGAACTGATCGAAATGACCCTGCAAAACTCCTCCTGGTCCACCGTGCGGGATGAATTCGGCTCCATCGACGACGTCCTCATCGACGGGCTGACCGTCATCAATACCCTGGACGGCAAGGTTCCCCGGTCCCGCCTGTCCGGCCAGAGCGAGGAAAATTGGATCACCAACGTGACGCTGAAAAACGTCACGATCCTGGGAAAGCCCATCACCACCCTGAAAGAAATGAAGCTGTCCATGGACGATTACTGCGACGGCATCGTGATCGAATGAGAAAGGGGCGAATGAAATGAAACGGCTTTTTTGCCTGATCTTCGCGCTGCTGCTGGCCGCGACTTGCTTAGCGTTTGGCGAAGAAACGGATGCGATCGAAACCATCGTGACCATTGTGACCGCGCCCGATCAAACCAAGGCGGAGCGCCCGCCCTGCTTTCCCGATCCGGCGGACGATTATATTCCCCTGCCCGAAGGGGAAAACCTGGCCCTGGGGAAGCCCGTCTTGTCCGGCGCGCATACCGACGTATACGTGATCAAAAACGTGAACGACGGCAAGACCGACACCTATTGGGAAAGCAAGGGCTTTCCGGCGGAGACCGTCTTTGATCTGCAGGGCACGTTCAGCGTTTCCACCGTGGCCGTGTGCCTGAATCCTTCCTCCGTCTGGGAACCCCGCATCCAGGAAATCGCCGTCATGGTGAGCTTGGACGGGGAAACCTTCACTCAGGCCGCCGCGCCGGAAAAATATTCGTTCGACGCGGCCACCGGCAACCGCGTCCGCATTGATTTTGACGCCGCTCAAACCGCGTTTGTGAAGGTGATTTTCACCCTCAATTCCTCCTCCCGCACCGGCGGCGCGCAGGCGGCGGAAATCTGCATCTTTGAATAGTATAACTGGGTTCACCACAAACAAACGCTGCCGGGTAACCATTCACGTAACTGGGGGAAACCATTCTTTGGGGGCCAAAGAAAGGTTTCCCCCAGACCCCTTTCCAAGAAAGCCATAAGAGGAATAATTGCTTTCAGCAAAGCCTTTTTATCGCCTTTCTCGGAGGGGGCCTGGGGGAACCGCTCTTTGGGCGCCAAAGAGCGGTTCCCCCAGAAATACCTGAATAGTAACGCTGCCGGTATGTAACAGCCGGCAGCATTTTTCTGAGAGGAAAGGAAGGCATGTATGAAATATCAAGGCATCATTTTTGACCTGGACGGCGTGATCTGCTCCACGGATGAATACCATTATCGGGCCTGGAAAGCGCTGGCGGAGCGGCTGGGCATTCCCTTCGACCGGGAGCGGAACAACCTGCTTCGGGGCGTCAGCCGGATGCAGAGCCTGGAAATCATCCTGGAAAAAGGCGATAAAACCTATACAGACGAAGAAAAAGCCGCCTTCGCCGAAGAAAAAAACACGCTGTACCGCCAGCTGCTGGGCCAAATGAGCGCCGCCGATCTTTCGGACGACGTGAAAACCACCCTGACCGCCCTGCGCGGAGCAGGTCTGCGCCTTGCCGTCGGCTCCTCCAGCAAAAACACCCCTTTCATCTTAGAGCGCATCGGGTTGGGCAGTTTTTTTGACGCGGTGGCGGACGGCAACTGCATCACCCACTCCAAGCCGCACCCCGAAGTTTTTCTGAAAGCGGCGGAAATGATCGAGCTGCCCCCGGCGGCTTGTCTGGTGGTGGAGGACGCTCACGCCGGTGTGGAAGCCGCCGTCGCGGGCGGATTTGACTGCGCCGCCATGGGAGACGCGAAGGAGGATCCCCGCGCCGCCTATCACTTGACGCAGGTTTCCGAGTTGGGTTTCATGTCATAATGCGGCATTGGGCTGGTTTGCAGCGGAGGCCGGGCCGGAAGATCCCGGGCAGATGAAGGAAATATGCTTCCGCTATCAATTTCTATCCGTAAAATGAGCGTTCCCGGCACATCAGGCCGGGAACGCCGTTTTACAAGAAATGAATGCAAATCATCAAAAGACTGCTTAGGGCTTCATCGCCCCGCAGGCTTTTTCGCAGGTCACATTTTCTGGCAGTACAGCCCGTGCCGGTTGCAGTAAAAATACAGCTTGCCGTTCCGGCTGCGGGGGAAGAAGCGCGCTTCGGCGTTTCCCTCGGGGTACAGGGCCTTCATTTCAAACCGGTCCATGGTCACATAGGCGATAAAGGAAACAAAGTGGGTTTTGCTCATTTCATGGGGAATGGAAACAAAGTATTCGTTCTCCACCTTTTCCACGATCGCCCGGTGTTCCCCGTCCGGCTCCTCCGCCTCCAGCGGGGGCAGCGCGATGCCGCAGCAGGAAATCACGCTGTCGCCCTTGGCGAACATCACGTTGCCGCACACGGGGCACACATACAGCCGGGAGCGCAGCAGATTGCTGGCCCGGTTGCCGTTCACGATCACCTGGCCGGACAAAAGCTCCGGCACCGAAACGTGCAGCGCCGCCGCCAGCGGCTCCAGCAGCGACAGGTCCGGGAAGCCCCGCCCCGTTTCCCACTTGGAAACGGCTTTATCCGTAATGCACAGCTTCGCCGCCAAATCCGCCTGGGTCATGCCCTGCTTTTCCCGCAGGGCCTTGATCGTCGTACCCGTTACATAATGATCCATTGGTCATCACCTCTTTCGGGTACAGCATAACAGGTTTTGGGAAGGTTGGCAACCTACGCTTCGTGGAGTCTTTGTTTAAGGTAGGAGGTAGGAAGTAGGAGGTAGGAGGTTTGTATAGTCTGAAAAAGAAAATGGCGGCATTCTTTGCAACACTACACACCTTCTACTTTTTCTTTCAACTTTCTCCTACCTCTTACCTCCTACTTCCTACCTCCTACTTCCTGTCAGCAGACCGCCTGTGCCCTCAGCTTATACCCCTGCCGGTACACGGTTTCAATGGAGGAAAAGCCTAACTTTTTCCGCAGGCGCTGGATATGCACGTCCACGGTGCGGGTCTCCCCCGGGCACACATAGCCCCAGGCCTGCCGCAGCAGCTCCGCCCGGGACACGGGCCGGTCGATATTCTGGGCCAATTCCTGCAAAAGGGAAAATTCCTGGTGGGTCAGGTCGCAGGGCGCGCCGTCCACATACGCCACTTTTTCATCCTCGTCGATAGCGAGCAGGGCGGGGCTGTCCTCCTGGGGATAAATCGAAAGCTTGGTACTCATTTCATCCTCACCTCACCCATATAGACGATTGACCGTCGCTTTTTGTTCCAAAACCGCGAAAAAAATACATCGTTCAACAAAAACGGCCCCATTGATTGATTGACGCGCGTTCCGGAATATGCGATAATAGATACAGAATTGCGCTCGTAAGGAGGTTTCCCCTATGTTTGACGTTGTGGCACTGGGCGAAGTGCTGATTGATTTCGCCCCCAAATCCGTAGACGCGGCAGGCTACCCCACCGTGGCCGCCAATCCCGGCGGCGCGCCGGGCAATTTTCTGGCGGCGCTGAACAAATACGGCCGCAAAACCGCCATGATCGGCAAAGTGGGAAACGATATGTTCGGTTCCCTGCTGATCCGCACGCTGAAAAACGCGGGCGTGGATACCCGGTGCGTCCGGGTGGACCCCGGCGTGTTCACCACCCTGGCCTTCGTTTCCTTGGACAAAAGCGGCAACCGGGATTTCAGCTTTGCCCGCAAGCCGGGGGCCGACACCTGCTTAACGCCCGATGAGGTGGACGAAGGGCTGATCGCCTCCGCCAGGGTGTTCCATTTCGGCACCCTGTCCCTGACCGACGAACCCGCCGCTTCCGCCACCCGCAGGGCGGTGGAGCTGGCAAAGGCCCACGGGCTGCTCATCAGCCTGGACCCCAACCTGCGCAAGCCCCTGTGGAACAGCGAGGACGACGCCAAGGCCGCCATGGAATGGAGCCTAAAGCAGGCCGACGTGGTGAAGATCAGCGATGAAGAAATCAAGTGGCTGTGGGGCCTCACCCCGGAGGAAGGGGCGCAGAAGCTGCTGAAGGAATACGGCGTTTCCCTGGTGTACGCCACCTTGGGTCCCAAGGGCTGCCACGCCGCCACCCGGAACGCCGCCGTCACCGTTTCCAGTCCCTCCGGCATCCGCGTGGTGGATACCACTGGCGCGGGAGACATTTTCGGCGGCAGCGCCATGAGCCAGCTGCTGCAATGCGGCAAGGCCCCGGCCGAGCTGACCGAAGAAGACCTGCGCGGCATCGTACAGTTCGCCTGCACCGCCGCCAGCCTGTCCACCCAAACCCACGGCGGCATTTCCAGCGTGCCGGAGAAGGAAGCGGTGCTGGCAAAGATGGCGGAAAACGGCTGAAAGGAACTATTAGAAAGTGGAAAGTGGAAAGAGAAAAGTGAAAATTTCAATTGTCATCGCTTTACCTTGCGGCAGTTATCGTGGACTATATAAAATTCCACTTTTCACTTTTCACTTTCCACTTTTGATTCACCGCAGCCCACCGCCGGCCTCCGAGCAATCTTTACAGTTCCTGTCTATTTCGGTGTAAAACCGTGCGGGCAAAGCATTGCCACAGGCCCCTTTTTCCCCTATAATGCAGTCGCGCGGGGCAAAAACCCTTGATCTTCCCGCGCCTATGGAGGAAAATATGAGCAGAGCAGAAGCCGTTTCACAATATGCCGAAGCCCAGAAAAAAGCGAGAAAATATTACAGCGCCTGCGTCGCCAAGGGCGTGTCCCCCTATCCCCAGGTGCTGAACGATATCATTGACGAAACCGCCGCCACCAACCCTGTGAAGGTGGGCCTGGTGGATATCCCCGCCGACCGCATCGTCGGCACCTGGACGGATGGACGGAAAGCCGCCTTCGCGGGCAATTTCATGCCCCTGCTGGATGAAAATACCGAGTTCGGCAGCAAATGGGTGAACCTGTGCGAGGCCCACCTGGGCGAGAAAGGCATTACCGACCCCATCACCTGCATCGAATACTTGGGCAATTTCTACGTGCAGGAGGGTCACAAGCGGGTGAGCGTGCTGAAAAGCTACGATTCGCCCAGTATCCCCGGCATCGTCACCCGCATGGTGCCCGCCCTGTCGGATGATCCGAAGATTCAGCTTTACTACGAGTTTTTGAAGTTTTACAAGGTCAGCAAAACCTATCTGATCACCTTCTCCCAGCCCGGCTCCTACGCCCGGCTGCAGGCCGCCCTGGGCTTTCAGCCCGAACAGGAATGGACGGAGGACGACCGTCGGGCTTTCAGCAGCGATTTCCGGCGTTTTTCCGCCGCCTTTGACCAATTGAACACGGAAAAGCTGCCCCTGACGGCGGGGGACGCGCTGCTGGTTTACATTCAGGTACACCCCTTCGCGGAGCTGAAAAAGATGACCAGCGACGAACTCCATCAAAGCCTCAGCGCCCTGTGGCCCGACATTCGATTGCTTTCGGAGGGCGAACCCCTGTCCGTCAGCACCGAGCCGGAGGAAAAGGAAAAGGGCCTGCTGAACCGCATTTTGGGCACACCCCGGCTGCATATCGGGTTCCTTTACGATTTCGATCCCCAGAAAAGCGCGTGGGCGGCGGCCCATGCCCAGGGGCAGAAGCACCTGGAGGAAAAATTTGGCTCTGCCATCCAGGTCAGCACCTACCTGTGCGGCGAGGAGGACCCCGCGGCGGTGATCGAAAAGGCCGTGTCCCAGGGCGTCAACGTGGTGTTCGCCACCTCCCCCACCCTGATGGACGCCTGCCGTTTGGCCGCCGCCACCCATAAGAACATCGCCGTGTTCAACTGCTCCCTGTCCATGCCCTACGCGGGGGTGCGCAGCTATTACAGCCGCATTTACGAGGGCAAGTTCATTACCGGCGCCATCGCCGGGGCCATGGCCCGGGACGACCGCATCGGCTATGTGGCCAGCTACCCCATCATGGGCGTCACCGCCGCCATCAATGCCTTCGCCTTAGGCGCGCGCATGACCAATCCCCGGGCAAAAATCGTGCTGAAATGGAGCTGCCTGCCCGGCAATCCCATTTTGGAATTCAAAAACGAGGGCATTTCCGTCATTTCCAACCGGGACGAGGACGGCAGCAACACCAATCTGACCTGGGATTTGGGCACCTACATGGTAAAGCCCGAGGGCGGATTGCAATCCCTGGCCGCGCCCCACTGGAACTGGGGCAGCTACTACGAAAAAACGGTGCAAAGCCTGCTCAACGGCGGCGTGGAAGCCCTGCGGGACAGCAAGCACGCCGTGAACGACTGGTGGGGCCTGAGTACCGGCGTGGTCAGCGTGGAAATAGACGACAGCCTGCCCGAGGGCGTGAAGCTGCTGGCCCGCATCCTGAAAAACGGCATCGTCAACGAGGAAATCGACCCCTTCCTGTCCCCCATCAGGGATCAGCAGGGCAATGTGATCAGCGACGGCACCCGTTCCTTCACCCCGGAGGAGCTGATGCGCATGGATTGGCTGAACGACAACATCGAAGGCAGCATTCCCGGCTTTGACGCCCTGCTGCCCCGATCCCAGAACCTGGTGCGCCTGCTGGGCATTTACCGCCAGAACATACCGCCGAAAACGGAGGAAGCCGCCCTATGAAGCTGCTGCTGGTCGCGGACGAGGAAAGCCCCTATTTATGGGATTATTACCAGCCCGGGAAGCTGGCCGGGATCGACCTGATCTTAGCCTGCGGCGATTTGAAGCAGGAATATTTGGAATTCCTGGTCACCATGTCCAATAAGCCCCTGTATTACGTACACGGCAACCACGACAAGGGCTACGAAAACTTTCCCCCCGAGGGCTGCGAATGCTTGGACGATGAGCTGGTCACGGTGAAGGGCCTGCGCATCTTGGGCCTTGGCGGCTGCGCCCGGTACAATCCGGGGCCGTACCAGTACACCGAGCAGGAAATGGAAAAGCGCATCAAGCGGATGCGCCGCAAGCTGCGCAAGGCGGGGGGCGTGGACGTGGTGATCACCCACGCGCCGCCCAAGGGCTATGGCGACGCGCCGGACAACGCCCATCGGGGCTTTGCCTGCTTCCTGCCGCTGATGGACGAATACCACCCCCAATACCTGGTACACGGCCACGTGCATCAAACCTACGGCCACAGTCTGCCCCGAAAAATCCAGTACGGCGACACCACCGTGTTCAACGCCGTGGGCTGGCATATCTTAGAAATCGAACCAAACCCCGTCCCGCCGCCCAGCAGAAAAAGCATCTTCCCCTGGAGAAGGAAAAAAGCGGAAATCCCCTGCTGACAAACCACAGGCCCTATGTTATAATCATTTTGCGCTCCGCTTTGAGCGGCGCAGTACAAGGCTTTGCGGAAAGGAACGCGGACGATGAGTACCTTTTTGAGCGGCATCTTAGCCGGGATCAGCATTTCCATCGGCGGAACGGTGTTCCTGCTGTGCGAATCGAAAATCGTGGGCGCGCTGTTTTTCACGGTGGGCCTGTTTTGCGTGTGCGCCTTCGGGTTTCACCTGTTCACCGGAAAGGTATGCTATGCCTTTGATAACGACCGGGCCTATGCCTTAAAGCTGCCGGTGATCTGGCTGGGCAATCTGGCCGGGGCGCTGATCGCCGCTTTCCTGGAAATGCAGACCCGCTTGGGGCCAAGCCTTACGGAAAAGGCCGCCGCCGTCTGCCAGGCGAAGTTAGGTCAGGGGCTTTTGAGCGCCTTCATCCTGGCAATCTTTTGCAACATCATGATTTTCGTGGCCGTGGAGGGGTACAAAAGCATCCCCCACGAGCTTGGAAAATATTTGGCGATCTTCTTCGGCGTAACGATTTTCGTCATTTGCGGCTTTGAACACTGCGTGGCGAACATGTACTATTTCACCGTTGGGAAAGCGTGGAGCGTGGAAGCGGCCCTGTACCTGCTGGTGATGACCGTCGGCAACGCGCTGGGCGGCGTTTCCATTCCCCTGCTTAGAAAGATGATTAAGAGGTAAATGAGCATGCTGGACCCTACGATTTACAAGGATTGGCAAATCGCGGAGGACGCGGAAAAGAACCTGCCGCCCGTGGAAGAATTCCGGGAAAAGATGGGCCTTAAGCCCGACGAAATCATTCCCTACGGCCGCACGCCCAAGCTGGATTTCATCAAGATCATGAACCGGCTGAAAGATAAGCCCGACGGGAAATACATCGAAGTGACCGCCATCACCCCCACCCCCTTAGGCGAGGGCAAGTCCACCACGTCCTTGGGCCTGATCGAGGGCTTAGGGAAGCTTGGCAAAAACGTGGGCGGCTGCCTGCGCCAGCCCTCCGGCGGCCCCACCATGAACGTGAAGGGTTCGGCGGCGGGCGGCGGCAACGCCCTGCTGATCCCCATGACGGAATTTTCCTTAGGGCTGACGGGCGACATCAACGATATCATGAACGCCCATAACTTAGCCATGGCGGCGCTCAACGCCCGCATGCAGCACGAGCGCAATTACGACGACGACCGGCTTGCCTCCATCGGCATCAAGCGCCTGGACATCGACCCGGAGCGGGTGGAATGGAGCTTCGTGCTGGATTTCTGCTGCCAGGCCCTGCGCAAAATGGAAATCGGCTTAGGCGAAGGCAAAATGGACGGCTACCGCATGACCACCAAGGCCAACATCGCCGTTTCCTCCGAGCTGATGGCGATTTTGGCCGTGGCCCGGGATCTGAAGGACCTGCGGGAGCGCATCGGCAAAATCGTGCTGGCCTACGATAAGCAGGGCAACCCCGTCACCACGGAGGATTTGGAAGTGGCCGGGGCCATGACCGCCTGGATGCGCAACACCATCAACCCCACCCTGTGCTACACCGTGGAGCATCAGCCCTGCCTGGTACACGCCGGGCCTTTCGCCAACATCGCCATCGGCCAAAGCTCCGTCATCGGCGACCGGGTGGGCCTGAAGCTGTTCGATTACCACGTGACCGAGTCCGGCTTCGCCGCCGACATCGGCTTTGAAAAGTTCTGGAACGTGAAATGCAGGCTGTCCGGTTTAAAGCCCGACTGCTCCGTGTTGGTGGCCACCATCCGCGCCCTGAAAATGCACGGCGGCGGCCCCGAGGTGGCGCCCGGACGGCCCCTGCCCGACGCCTACACCCAGGAAAACTTAGAATTGCTGGAGAAGGGCTGCGAAAACCTGTTCCATCACGTAAAGAACGTGAAGAAATCCGGCATCACCCCCGTGGTGTGCATCAACAAATTCTATACCGACACCGACGCCGAAATCGCCCTGATCCGCAAGCTCTGCGCCGAGCACGGCGTGCGCTGCGCCCTCAGCGAGCATTGGCAGTACGGCGGCGAAGGGGCCATTGAATTGGCTCAGGCCGTGGTGGAAGCCTGCGAGGAAGAAACGGTCTTTAAGCCCCTGTACGATCTGGACACTCCCCTGCGGCAGCGGGTGGAGCTGATTGCCAAGGAAGTGTACGGCGCGGACGGCGTGGACTGGTCGCCCCTGGCGATTGAAAAGGCGGAGCGGTTTGAAAACGATCCCAAATACGCCGATTACTGCACCATGATGGTGAAAACTCACCTGTCCCTGAGCCACGATCCCAAGCTCAAGGGCGTGCCCAAGGGCTGGCGGCTGCCGGTGCGCGATATTCTGGAATACGGCGGCGCGCGGTTCCTTTGCCCCATGGCGGGTTCCATCAGCATGATGCCGGGCACGGGCAGCAACCCCGCCTACCGGCGCGTGGACGTGGATACGGAAACCGGCAATGTGCTGGGCCTGTTCTGAACCCAGGCGGCGGAGGAAAGGGCCTTCCCGCTTGTAAATATATGCGGCGCAGCCGCGGAAAGTGAGAGGATCACCATGCGCGTAGTCATTCAGGATAATTACGAGAAAATGTGCCTGTGGGCGGCTCACTATATCGCAGGCAAGATCAAGGCCAGCAAAAAAACGCCCTTCGTGCTGGGCCTTCCCACCGGTTCCTCCCCCATCGGGGTGTACAAGGAGCTGGCGCGGATGAACCGGGCCGGGGAGCTGTCCTTCGCCAATGTGGTCACCTTCAACATGGACGAATACATCGGCCTGCCCCATGAGCATGACCAGAGCTACTGGTACTTCATGCACGACAATTTCTTCAATCATCTGGTGGACATGAAGCCGGAAAATATAAACATCCTGAACGGCATGGCCGAGGATCCCGAACAGGAATGCGCCCGCTATGAGGAGAAAATCGCCTCCTACGGCGGCATCGACCTGTTCATGGGCGGCATCGGCGTGGACGGCCACATCGCCTTCAACGAGCCCTTCACCAGCCTTTCTTCCCGCACGGGCGTGCGCACCCTGACCACCGACACCCGCATCGTGAACAGCCGCTTCTTCGGCAACGACCCCGAAGCCGTGCCCAGCCAGGCCGTTTCCGTGGGCGTGGGCACCGTGATGGATTCCAGGGAAGTGCTGATCCTCATCAACGGCCACAACAAGGCCCGCGCCCTGGCCGCCGCCGTGGAGGGCGGCGTGAGCCAGAAATGGACCTGCTCCGCCCTGCAGACCCATAACGCCGCCATCATCGCCTGCGACGAAGCCGCCTGCGGCGAGCTGACTGTGGACACCTATAAATACTTCCTGGATATTGAACGGAAGGAAAGGCTGTAACACGGTTCTCACGTTCATACGTTTTTTTCCTCTGAGCAAAGCACCCATAACGATACGTGAAAGGAAGCTGAACCCATGAAGAAATCTGTTCTGATTCTGGTGCTGGCGCTGGTTCTGTCGTTTTGTGCCTCCACCGCTCTGGCCGGTCCTGAGGACTATATGTTCGAGACCTTGGACGACTTCTCGGTAACTGCGATCGACGGCTCCTCTTTCACCCTCTCGGAATCGCTGAAAACGCATGATCTGGTCCTGATTAATTTCTGGGCCACCTGGTGTCCCCCGTGCCGCCAGGAGTTTCCCTATCTGGAGAAAGCCTGGAAACAGTATGGCGACCGTGTAGACGTTATTGCGCTTACCGTCGAACCGGATGACTCCGTTGACGTTCTGAAGAGCTTCGCGAAAAAAAATAAACTTACCTTCGCCATCGGGAGCGATGAATCGGATATCTTCTTCAAGTTAAACGGTGAATATATTCCCACAACGCTGATCGTAAACAAAAGCAGAACCATCGTCGCGGTTGAGGTCGGCGGAAAGGGTTCTGTGGATGAATTTACAAGCTTGTTTGATTCGCTGCTTAAAAAGTATGGGAGTCCGGTGAATGAAAGTCCGGCATCCTCCACGTCCGCTTCCACGTCCACGTCGGCGGATGGCCGGAAGGTACGTATTAACAATGGCAGCAGCCCCAATGTGCGCAGCGAACCCAGCGCTTCCGGCGAGAAGGTAGGGAATGCCAAATCCGGACAGACATACGAATTGCTGGACGAGATGAACAATTGGTACAAAATCCGCCTGGAGAACGGCACAGAAGGATGGATTTCCGGGAGCATGGCAAAGATCGTGGATTAATGAAAGCGAATGAAAAGCGCGTCCGTCAATCCGGCAGACAGTCGGATGACGGACGCGTTTTTATGCGTTTCTCATTCGTTATTTCGTTTCAAAATACATACGATCCACCCGTTTGCTGATGCCGCAGACCACTTCGTAGCCGATGGTGCCATAAACGTGCGCCAGATCGTCGGCGGTGATCGTTTCCTCTCCGCTTTTGCCGATCAGCACCACTTCCGAACCCATATGCACGTCGGGAATGTCCGTCACGTCCAGCATCATCTGATCCATACACACCCGGCCCACGATGGGCGCTTTCCGGCCGTTGATCAGCGCCCAGCCTCTGCCGGAAAGCAGGCGGCTGTATCCGTCCGCGTAGCCCGTGGGCACGGTGGCCACAGTCATGGGTCGCCGCACCGCAAAGCTCCTGCCATAGCCGACAGTGTCCCCCGGCTTGACGGCCTTCACCATGCTGACGACGGTTTTCCAGCTTAAGGCCGGTTCGATGCCCGCAGGGAGCGTGTTCACGTAATCCGGCTTTAGGCCGTACAGGATGATGCCCAGCCGGGCGAAGCAGGAAACGTCGGAGTGGTGCCACAGGCCCCCCGCCGAATTCATGCAGTGGCAGTAGGGCAGTTTAAGGTCGGAAACCCGATTGGCGATTTCCTCAAACAGGGCGATCTGCTTTTCGGTAAACGCCTGCTCCTCCGGCGTGTCCGCCACGCACAGGTGGGTGAACAGCCCGTCCAGATTCAGCTTTCCGGCGTATGCCCGGATGACGCGCTCGCAGGCCGCCGGGTCGTCGGCGTTCAGGCCGATCCGGCGCATGCCCGTATCAAGGGCGAACTGGCACTTGCCCCGGAAGCCCGTTTCCGAAAGCCTTTCGGCGTATTCTTCCGAAAGCAGGGCCTGGGTAATATCGTACCGGGCCAGATCCTCCGCCCGATTCAGGGGCGTGTAGCCCAAAATCAAAATCTGTCCGCCCACGCCCGCGTTTCGGATGTGAATGGCCTCGTCGATATTGGACACCGCAAAGTGCCGCACGCCGTGGTCGAACAGCTTTTTGGCCACCACCCTGTCCCCGTGGCCGTAGGCGTCCGCCTTGACGACGGCCATCACCCGCATATGCTCCGGCAGGGCGGCGCTGTAAACGTCCAGGTTGCGCAGGATCGCCCCCAAATCAATTTCGATCCACGAACGGCCCGCTGAAATGATTTCATCCATCAATGCCTGTCCCCCATGTCAAACGATCCTGTCAAGGGCTATCATTTCCCTGATCGTATTCCTTATACCACCGGGCGAAGGCCCGAAGCCCTTCCCGGATGCCGATGGCGGGCCGGAAATCGTAATCCTTTTCCAATCCGGCGCTGTCGGCGTAGGTCACGGGCACGTCGCCGGGCTGCATGGGCGCCAGCTTTTTGTGGCTTTCAAAGTCGTAATCCGGGGGCAGCACCCCGGCGGAAACCAGTTCTTCCTGCAAGGTCTGAATATAATCCAGCAGGTTTTCCGGCGTGCCGCCGCCGATGTTGTACACCGCGTAAGGCGGCAGGGGCAGGCCGTCTTCGCCGGTCTGCTTTTCAGGCGCGCCCTTCATCACCCGCAGCACGCCTTCCACGATGTCGTCCACATAGGTGAAATCCCGCTTGCAGTTGCCGTAATTGAAGATGGAAATGGTTTCGCCCTTCACCAGCTTCTGGGTGGCGCTGAAATAGAACATATCGGGCCGCCCCGCCGGGCCGTACACCGTAAAGAACCGCAGACCGGTGCAGGGGATATTGTACAGCTTGGCGTAGCTGTGGGCCAGCAATTCGTTGCTCTTCTTGGTGGCGGCGTACAGGGAAACGGGGTTGTCCACCTTGTCGTCGGTGCTGAAGGGCACCTTCTTGTTGCCGCCGTACACGCTGCTGCTGGAAGCGTACACCAGATGCTCCACCGGGAAATGGCGGCAGGCCTCCAAAATGTTATAAAAGCCGATCAGGTTGCTTTCGATATACACGTCGGGATGGTCGATGGAATAGCGCACCCCGGCCTGGGCCGCCAAATTCACCACGACTGCGGGCCGGTATTCGGCAAAGGTTTTATCCACCAGCGCCTTGTCCGCGATGCTGCCGCGAATGAACACATGCTTTACAGGGCTGCTTTGGGCGGCTTCCTCGATCAGGCCCAGGCGGTATTCTTTCAGCTTCGGGTCATAGTAATCGTTCATGTTGTCGAAGCTGATCACCGTGCCGCCATCCATTTCCTTCAGCAGCCGCAGCGCCAAATTGGCCCCGATAAAACCGGGGGACCCGGTGACCAGGATGGTCTTTCCGTTGAGATCAACAGGCTGCTTCATTGGAAATCGCCTCCCAAGGCTCAAAGCTGCCCTTTTCCAGAATATCGGCGATGCGCTGGCAGGCGCGGCCGTCGCCGTAGGGGTTGCAGGCGCGGCTCATTTGCTCATAGGCTTCCTTGCTTTCCAGCAGGAGCTTAAAGGTCCGGTAAATGGTTTCCTCGTCGGTGCCCACCAGCTTCAGTGTGCCCGCACGCACGCCCTCGGGCCGCTCGGTAGTGTCGCGCATCACCAGCACGGGCACGCCGTAGGAGGGACATTCCTCCTGGATGCCGCCGGAATCGGTGAGGCACAGGTACGCCCGGGCTTCAAAATTGTGGCAGTCGAACACCTCGATGGGTTCGATGATGTGGATGCGGTCGCACCCGCCCAATTCCGCCTCGGCGGCCTCCCGCACGGCGGGGTTCATATGGATGGGATACACCGCCCGGCACTCGGGATGCTCGTCCAGCACCCGCCGGATGGCCCGGAACATATGGCGCATGGGTTCGCCCAAATTCTCCCGGCGATGGGCCGTAATAAAGATCAGCTTGCCGTCCCCCACCCAATCCAGTTCGGGATGGGTATATTCCCGTTTCACGGTGTGCTGCATGGCGTCGATCACCGTGTTGCCGGTCACATAGATGGTTTCCGGCTTTTTGCCCTCCCGCAGCAGATTGTCCCTGGCCTGGGGCGTGGGGGCGAAATTGTATTGGGCGATGACGCCCACGGCCTCCCGGTTGAATTCCTCGGGGTAGGGGCTGTAAATGTTATAGGTGCGAAGCCCCGCTTCCACGTGACCCACCGGGATTTGCAGATAAAAGCAGGCCAGGGCGGTGACGAAGGAGGTGGACGTGTCGCCGTGAACCAGCACCACGTCGGGCCTGACTTCCTCCAGCACCTTTTTCATGCCCTCCAGCACGCCCACGGTGATGTCGAACAGGGTCTGCCGCTGCTTCATGATGTTCAGGTCGTAATCCGGAACCACGCCAAAGGTTTCCAGCACCTGATCCAGCATCTGGCGGTGCTGGGCGGTGACGCACACGGTCACTTCCAGGGCCGGCCTCTTTTTCAGCTCCAGCACCAGGGGGCACATCTTGATCGCTTCGGGCCGGGTGCCGAATACGGCCATGACTTTCTTCATAAGCATCTTCCTTCGTGTAAGGTGTTCTCCCTGTTTCAGGCTATTTTTGCCTTTTCCCCGGCGTTCTCCGGGTGATAGGTGGACACCATTTTTTCCACCCGCTGACGGATATCCGCTTTATTGGCATAAGCGGCCAGCATCAGCTGCTCCAATTCCGCCAGAAATTCATCCGTATCGAAGGGAATGGGCTTGCCGATGTGGATCAGGTCGTTTTCCGTTCGCTGAATGCCTTCCTCCGCCATCAGCTTTTCCTCGTACAGCTTTTCGCCGGGGCGCAGGCCGGTGTATTCGATCTTGATATCCAGATCCGGCACGAATCCGGACAGGCGGATCAGGTTGCGGGCCAGCGTGTCGATCTTCACGGGGCTGCCCATGTCCAGCACGAAAATTTCCCCGCCCCTGGCGTTGGCTCCCGCCAGCAGCACCAGGCTGACCGCCTCCGGGATGGTCATGAAATAGCGAATGATATCCGGATGGGTCACGGTGACCGGGCCGCCCTTTTCGATCTGCTTGCGGAAAATGGGGATCACCGAACCGTTGCTGCCCAGCACGTTTCCGAAGCGCACGGCCACAAATTCGGTCTTGATCCGCTGATAAACGGAACCCGTTCCGTCCTTGTCCGCGTTTTCCATGCCCTCGTGAGTAAACAGCTGGGGCATTTCGTTGGCCCTTCCCGCCTTGATCATGGCGTCGAAGCTTTGAATGATCATTTCGCACAGCCGCTTGCTGGCCCCCATGATGTTGGTGGGGTTCACCGCCTTGTCCGTGCTGATCAGCACGAAGCGGCGGCAGCCGTGGATCATGGCGGCATAGGCCGTTTTATAGGTGCCGATGGCGTTGTTCTTGATCGCCTCGCAGGGGGAGGTTTCCATCAGCGGCACATGCTTGTGCGCGGCGGCGTGGTACACCACCTCGGGCCGGTAATCCCTGAATACCTGGAACATCCGGCGGCTGTCGCGCACGGAAGCAATCAGCACCACCAGATCCAGATGGGGGTATTTTTCTTTCAGCTCCAGCTGAATGTCGTAAGCGCTGTTTTCGTAAATATCCAGAATGATCAGCTGCTTGGGGCCGTGGGCGGCGATTTGGCGGCACAGCTCGGACCCGATGGACCCGCCGCCGCCCGTGACCATGACCACCCTGCCGTTGAGGAATTCAAACACGTCCGTCAGGTCCGGCTTGATGGGTTCCCGGCCCAGCAGGTCTTCCGTGGACACCTTTTTCATGGCTTCCACGGTCACTTCGCCGTTGGCCAGCTGATAAATGCCGGGCAGCTGCATCAGCTCGCAGTCGGAGGCGCTGCAAATGTTCAGCAGGTCCCGCTTCTGTTCCGGAGTGGCGCTGGGGATCGCCAGGAAGATTTTGTCGATCTGGTATTTTTCCACGCTGGCCAGAATACTATCCCTGCCGCCCACGATGGGCACCCCTTCGATTTCCCGGCCCCAGGTGTTTTTATCGTCGTCGATCAGGCAGACGGGACGGGCGGAAATCTCCTTGGCCTCGATCATATCGCGCAGCAGCATCTGCCCGGCGCTGCCCGCGCCGATGATCATCACGCGGGGGGCTTCTTTGTCCACGTGCCGCCGCATATAAATCAGCCTGAAGAACCGGTAGCCGAACCGGGCGATCACCATGAAAAGGGTTTGGAAGAACAGGCCGAACACATAGTAAGAAACGGGCATCCTGCCCACCAGCACCCGCATCAAAACGAGGTTGACCGCGGCGGAAACAAAGGAGGCGGTCACCACCCTGAACAGCTCCACATAGCTGGCGAAGCGCCAAACCGCCCGATACAGCCTGCACACCCAAAAAACCGCCAAGCTGACCAGCGCGTGGATCCAAATATATTGTGTAAAACGCCCCCAATATTCCTCGGAGATCCTGGATACAATGCAGTCAAAACGGATCCACAGGCCCAGAAAATAGGAGGCGCCAACGGCCACGATATCATAAAGGTTCAGCAGCGCGGCCATCTTGACCCAATTGCTGATGTGGAAATCAAACTTCTTTTCCTTCATTCCAATCCCATCCTGCGTAAGATTCTCCCTCTTTTTTATACGGGAAAAACCGCATACGAGCATCCGTATGCAGAATAATTTTACCATGACGGCATGGGCTTGTCAATCCGTCGCCGCGCGCCGCGGCGCACTCTTTTCTGCCAATTTCTTCAATATTTCAGCTTCCATTTTTTTCTTATTTTTAGCCCTTCGCATGGACAAACGGGCGTTTTTGTATTATAATTCAGCTATACGATCAGCGCGCCCTCCAGTCAGGCGCCCATATGCCGCACAGACGGACGAAAAGGAGGAAAAAATATGCAGTATGTACCTTTTGGCAAGCATGGCTTTGACGTTTCCCGGTTAGGCTTCGGCTGCATGCGCCTGCCCACCAAAACCGAAGGCGATAAGCAGGTGGTGAACCGGGAAGCCGCCGTCGCCCTCATCCGCCGGGGCATCGACGGAGGCATCACCTATGTGGACACCGCTTATCCCTACCACGGCGGGGAAAGTGAAATCGTGGTGGGGCAGGCGCTGAAAGACGGCTACCGGGAAAAGGTGACCCTGACCACCAAGCTGCCCATTTGGGCGGTAAACGAAGAAAAGGATATGAACCGCCTGCTGGACGAGCAGCTGAAAAAGCTCGACGTGCCCTATGTGGATTTTTACCTCCTCCACGCCATGAACGGCGAGCGCATGGACAAAATGACCGCGTTCCATTACAAGGACTTTTTGGCCCAGGCCGTCCGGGACGGCCGCATCAAGCGGCCCGGCTTTTCCTTCCACGACGGCAAAGAAGCCTTCCAGCGCATCCTGCACGATTACGACAATTGGGGCATGGCGCAGATTCAGTTCAATTATTTGGACGATCAGGAACAGGCCACTGTGGACGGCCTGCGTGAAGCCGGACGGATGGGCGTCCCCATCGTGGTGATGGAACCCCTGCGGGGCGGCGCGCTGGCGAACCCGCCGCAAAACGTGCGGGCGCTGATGGAAAGCAACCCCCGCAAGCGCAGCGCCGTGGAATGGGCCTTCGCCTATATCGCCGATTATCCCGAGGTGGCCACCATTTTAAGCGGCATGAGCAATCAACAGCAATTGGACGATAACCTGCGCGTTTTCGATACCCTCACCGTGGGCGGCATGACCGACGCCGACCGGCAGTTCGCCAAGGAACTCAAGCAGGCCTATCTTTCCCGCATGCCCGTCAAGTGTACCGCCTGCCAGTACTGCCAGCCCTGCCCCCAGAACGTACACATCCCCGATATTTTCCAGGCCTACAACAGCGCCAGGATGTTCGACGATCCGGGCCGCTTCCTGGGCCGCTACCGGGAAATGGCGGAAAAGGGCTTCGACGCCTCCCAGTGCGTCCAGTGCGGCGCATGCGAAGCCGCCTGTCCCCAGCACCTGTCCATCATCGACTGGCTGCAAACCATTGATAAGGAATACCGGGAAACGGCAAAATGACCATGAAAGGTACGGCGGAGCTTTGCCCCGCACCCCACCAGGGGGGTGATCCCCCTGGACCCACACTTGCGAAAACTGCTTGATGCATTAAAGATACAACGTCCCGCTGTGGCTTGACAAAAGGCCAAGCTTGATGCCATTGCGCTTCTGGCCCGGCGGCTGAGGTGCAGGGGATCATCCCCTGCCGCGGGGTCTGGGGCTGCGGAGGCCCCAGCGTCTTTATTTGCGATATGCTTCAAATATCATAGGATTTGCTTGCCAATCCTTGCGTTTTATGGTAACATAAGAGACAGCAAAAACAAAACGCGACGCAAAACAAGGGGAGGTATACTCATGGCAGCGGATTACAGCATTTGTTTGGACATCGGCGGCACCAAGGTACTGGGCGCGATTTTTGACAAAGCGGGCAAGCCCGTGTATCGGCTCAAGAAAAAGACCAAGTCCGGCGGCGATTCCTCCGAAAACATCGAGCAGGTCATCATCAGCGTGGTGCAGGAGATGATCAAGGAATCTGATATTAAAAAGAAGGACATCAAAGCCATCGCCGCTGGCGCGCCCGGCGTCATCAACCAGGCGGAGGGCATCGTGCTGTTTTCCCCCAACCTGCCCTGGCGGGACTATGATATCAAATCGCCCATCGAAAAGGAATTCGGCGTGCCCTTCTACATCGGCAACGACGTGAACGTGGGCGTGCTGGGCGAATACAAGTATGGCGCTGTGCAGGGATACAAAAATATCGTGGGCTTTTTCGTGGGCACCGGCATGGGCGGCGGCCTGATCTTGGACGGCAAGCTGTTCACCGGCCACATGTTCAAGGCCGCCGAATACGGCCATATGGTGCTGGATCCCGAAGGCCCCCTGTGCGGCTGCGGCCAGCGCGGCTGCTTAGAGGCGCTGTCCAGCAAGCAGGGCATGTCCTCCTACATCCGCCAGCAGGTTTCCCGCGGCAGGCCCTGCATGATGGCCGACGCCCTGGATGGCTCCGCCTTCAAGAGCAAGGCCCTGAAAAAAGCCCTGGAAGCGAAGGACCCTGTCGCCATGGAGGCCGTGGATCGCGCCTGCCATTGGCTGGCCGTCGCCACCGGCAACATGATCAACACCATCAGCCCGGACGCCGTGGTCTACGGCGGCGGCGTGATCGAAGCCGTGGGCGATATCTTCCTGGAAAAGATTTTAGCGGAAGTAGACCGCTACTGCATGACCTCCATCCGCCCCACCGTCACCCTGAAAAAAGCCGCCCTGGGCGACGATTCCGTGCTTTACGGCGCGCTTTCCATGATCCAGGAGGCATAAACAAAAGAGATTTTCCGGGAGAAACCGCTCTTTGCTGTCCGGGGCCTTCCGGCCTTTCCGGGGCTGCCGCCCAAAGCAGGCTGAAAGTGATTGTTCCCGCGTTAGCTAAAGCGGCGGGAGCCACGGAAGCGCGCAAAGCCGCCGATCCGATGAAGCGGGTCGGCATCGTGAACGCCCGCAAAGCTCAAGCGGAAGAAGTGATCCTTCGGATAATCATCTCCGCATAGAGGATAGCCAAAATACATCATACCAGCAAGCCGTCAGGAATGATTTTCATACTAAATCAAATCTAAAATGTTGAAAGATATGGGATGGATTTTTCGTTCTGGCTAAGCTGAGTGAAGGGAGGCGTAGCAGCGCTACGTTGACCGGAACGAAGCAACGCCAGAGCGAAAAAGGCGCCCATAGATTCAACGTTTTAGATGCGATTTAGTATTAAACCTGACGGCTTATTCTTTCCCCACGCATCGCTTTGAACGCCGATCTATACGGCGGAAAGGAAAGCATGAGTGATTCTATATCCGTTCTTTGCCATTACGCATTAGCTTGGTTATAACCGTTTCCCCCAGAATGTTCATCCAATATCCACGAACATGGGATAGGGCAGATAGCGGGCGTAGGGCAGCTTATCCATGGTCACGAAGCCCGCGGGGGCGGTCAGCACGTCGGGGATGCGGTTGACGATGGTGGCGCAGGTGTGGGCCACGGTGTCGGGCTTCAAAACGGAAAAATGAACGTCCGGTTCGCCGCGGATGGTGAACTCGCACAGGTCGCCCTCCCCTTCCTCGTACACCTTGCCGATGCACTGGGTTTCCACCACGATGCCCTGATGGGTCACGGTGGTGACCACGGCGCTCATGCCGATGGCGCGGCCCTTTTCGATGGTTCCGCCCAGAGTGTCGCTGTGTACGTCGTGATCGGCGAAGACCGGCACGGCCTTCTGCTTGGTCTGCTCAATGCTCAGGCCTAACTTCATGCACAGGGCCTCGTTGCTGTTCCACACGTAGGCGGGCAGGGAAACGCTGTGGGCGATGTCCCGCTCGAATTCCTCCGCCGTCAGGCCCACGCCGTGAGCCTTCGCCAGGGCGATCCCGTAGTCCTCGACGTCGTAGCTCACCGCGCCGTCGATTTCGGAAATGCGATGTACGCCGCCCGCGATGCAGGCGGGGAAATTGACCCAGAACACGTCCTGCATGCCGCTGCCCACGATGGTGCAGCCCATACGGCGGGCCAGGGCGTCCAGTTGATTGGTGATGGCGGGCGAGGTCGTCCAGGGGTAGAGGGCTTCCTCCGCCGTGGTGATCACGTTGATGCCACGGGTCACACAGTCCAGGATGGGTTTGTGCATGTCGGGCAGGAAGCTCTGCAGGGTCAGCACGGCGATATCGGCGCTGCAATTGTCCAGCACCGTGTCGTTATCCCGCATGATCTTCACGCCGGTATGACGGCCTAAGCCGCAGATTTCGCCGATGTCCTTGTCGATCAGGTTGTCGTCGATGTCGATGGCTCCCACCACTTCCGCGCCTTTCTCCATCAGGTAGCGCATGATGATCCGCCCCATTTTGCCGCAGCCGTACTGCACCACGCGGATCTTGTCCCAGGTTCCATGATTCATGGTTTTCCACCTCCCTTATGGGAAAAGCATGCGCCGGAACGCGGTTTTTTATACGCGTCAAAATATCTCGATTCAAATTGTAACAAATGCGCGTACCCTCTTGACGGAAAGGGTAGACATGTGTATACTCATAGAGTAAGCAGCTGTTTACCCTATAAAAGGAGGTTTGTCGTTATGCCAATTCAGTGTACAGACGCGGAATGGAAAATCCTTGAGGTGCTGTGGGATCGTTCGCCCCGCACCATGAGCGAAATCATGAAAACGCTGGAACCCACCATGGGCTGGACGCGGCACACGGTGATTTCCCTGCTCAAGCGCATGGAAGAAAAAGGCACGGTGAAAGTGGACGAATCCGGGCCACAGAAGACCTACACCCCCGCCGTGGGAAAGGAGGAGGCTTCCACCGAGCAGACCAGGAAATTCCT
>JAFSNT010000152.1 GCA_017443295.1 Clostridia bacterium | reverse complement strand
GCGGCCAACCCGGATGCTTTGCATCCGGGGAAAGCCGAGGAATAATCCCAGGTGGAAAGCTCGCTTTCCCCTGGGATTTTCCTGGTTTTCTTGGGCCAGAAGCCATCAAACTTTCGTAAACCCCAGCGCGTCAAGCGGAGGCCGTATGTTATTCCCAACGAAGTAACTTCGCTTAGAGGAGTCCAGAGGTCGAAGACCTTTGGTCGGGGGTTTGGGGGCGGAGAGCCCCCAATGTCTCTTCGATATATCCCAATTTGTCATTCACGCGTAAACTCGCCGCTTTTTTATGGCCGATTGACAAACAGGGAAAAAATCGGTATAATTTGATAAATCAAACCGAATTTTTCACACGGACAGGGAGGAATGAACGTTGAAGGTATCCGAATTGGCGCAATTGATCGAAGCGCAGAATATGACCCCCGGCGTGGAGGAGGACAAGGAAATTTCCTGCGGCTACACCTGCGATTTGCTGTCCTGGGTGATGGCCCACGGCTGCGAGGGCATGGCGTGGATCACGGTGCAGACGCACATGAACGTGGTGGCGGTGGCGGCGCTGGCGGAAATGGCCTGCGTGGTGCTGCCGGAGAGCATCGACATGCCCGAAGCCATCCTGCAAAAGGCCACCGACGAAGGGCTGTGCGTGCTGAAAAGCCCCCTGTCCGCCTATGCCATCTGCGGACGCATGATGGAAAAGGGCGTGCCGGAGAAGGCAGAATAAAGATGAATCTCTTTGCCGACCTGCATATCCATTCCTGCCTGTCTCCCTGCGGCGATAACGACATGACGCCGGGCAATATTTTGGGCATGGCGGTGGTGAAGGGCCTGGACGCCGTGGCCATCGCCGATCATAACGCCGCGCGGAACCTGCCAGCGGCGCAGAAGATCGCCGACGCCTACGGCCTTCTTTTGGTGCCCGCCATTGAAATTACTACGCGGGAAGAAGTGCATATGTTAGGGTATTTCCCGGACGTGCCCACCGCCGTGGATTTCGGGAAAATGCTGAAAGAGCATCTGCCGAAAAAGAAGAACAAGCCCTCCTTTTTCGGGGAACAGCTGGTGATGGATGAGGACGATCAGGTGATCGACACGGAGGACGCCCTGCTCATCGGGGCCACCGACCTGCCCCTGGAGGCGTGCGCGGAAAAAGTGCGCGCTGTCGGCGGCGTGCCGGTGCCCGCCCACATCAACCGGGGCAACAACGGGCTGCTGATCAATTTGGGCTTCATGCCCCCGGAACCGGCGTTTACCACGGTGGAGGTGTGGCGGGATCTGCCATGCCCCCTGGAGACGCTGGAAAATAAGCACGTACTGCATTCCTCCGACGCCCATTATTTGGGCGATATTCAGGAGCAGGTGTTTTCCCTGCGCCTGCCGGAAAAGAGCGTGGTCGCGCTGCTTTCCTGGATGCGCAGCCAGCAGAAAACGGCGTAATGAACGATGTTTTTTGTAAGAGAGAAAATCTTTTAGAGCTGAGAGTGGAGAGTGGAGAGTTGAGAGTTGAGATTTATATAGTTTTGCGAAAATAAATGCGAACGGACATTATGCTATCATATAACACAAGATTCATCTCAACTCTCAACTCTCCACTCTATTTCGGTTTATCCTGGTCAAGGGAGGCTGAACGCATGTTTTTTTCCAACGACCCTTCCGGCTTCGTATCGGTGAGCGAAGCGGCACCGGACGTGATTTTGGAGATCCGCTATTATTCCACCTATAATTTCATCGGCGGCCGGGTGGACGGCTACGAGGAACCCGTCGCCCTGCTGACGAAGGAAGCGGCGGCGGCCCTGCGGGCTGTCAGCAACGACGCGGCGAGGCTGGGCTGTCGGCTGAAAGTATTCGACGCGTACCGCCCGCAAAAGGCGGTGACCCACTTCATGCGCTGGGCGCGGGACGAAAAGGACGCGCGCATGAAGGCGTATTTCTATCCCAGTCTGGAAAAGAAAGCGCTGATCCCCGGCGGCTACATCGCGGAGCATTCCGGCCACAGCCGGGGCAGCACGGCGGACCTGACCCTGTTCGATATGAAAACCGGGAAGGAACTGGACATGGGCGGCCCCTTCGATTTCTTTGGCGAACGCAGCCACTTTGACTTTTCCGGCCTCACCCCGGCGCAGCGGGAAAACCGCGCGCTCCTGCAAAGGCTGATGACGGATCGCGGCTTTGCGCCGTACGCGGAGGAATGGTGGCATTTCACCCTGAAAAACGAACCGTATCCCGACACGTATTTCACTTTCCCCGTCAATTCCCGCGTATGGAAGCGCGGATAAAACCAAATTGGAAACGATTTTACGCAAAAAGCATGGGAATTATTCACAAAATCCCTTGACATCTTGCGGTCGGGCCGCTATACTGTAATAGCTGTTTTTGTGGCGATGTGATCACAATGCGCAAGCTGAATGCCGGACAGGCATTTTGACACTTAGAAGGAGTTGTTGCCATCATGAAACGTACTTATCAGCCCAAGAAACGCCAGCGCAATAAGGTGCATGGTTTCCGTGCCCGCATGAGCACCAAGAACGGACGGCGCGTGCTGTCCCGCCGCCGCAACCGCGGCCGGAAGGAACTGACGGTCTGATCCCGTTCGCTCCAGCTTTCTTGCATTGCATGGCTTAGCCCGCCCCTGCCGCTTGCCAGAAAAGTCTGACCTGTGGGGGGGCGGGTTTGTTCGTGCGTAATTCCGCCCGGAGGATGAGATGGAAAAGCAGTATCGCCTGCGAAAAAACGGGCAGTTCCGCTATGTATACAAAAAGGGCAAGGGAAGCGGCTGCAGGGAAATCTCGCTGGGTTATGTGAAGGGCAGCAGGCTGCTGGCCGGATTCGCGGTGAGCAAAAAGATCGGCAACGCCGTGACCAGGAACAAGGTGAAGCGCCGCCTGAGGGAAGCGTTTCGCCTGGAATTGCCGGGCCTCAAAAAAGGCATGTACGTGGTCACGGCCAGGGAGCCGTCCGCCCAGGCGGATTATCACCGTTTGGCGGGGGCGCTGAAATACCTGCTGAAAAAGCAGGGGCTGTATCAGGAAGAGAAAAAATGAAGAGGCTTTTGCTGTTTCTGATCCGGTTCTACAAGCGGAATATCAGCCCCCACACCAAGCCGGCCTGCCGCTACATCCCCACATGCTCGGAATACGCGCAGACGGCCATCGAACGCTTCGGGGCGGCCCGGGGCGGCGCTATGGCCATGAAGCGCATCCTGCGCTGCAATCCCTTTGTTAAGGGAGGGTACGACCCGGTGCCGCAGGCACCCAGCGCTATCATTAGGAGGGACGAAAATCCTTGAGTGCCATAAATGATTTTCTCTATAACGTGCTGGTGGGCATCAACGGCGTGATCGGCAACTACGGCGTGTCCATCATCCTGTTCACCATCCTGATCCGCATGATCTGCATGCCCTTCGACTACAGAAGCCGCAAAGGCATGCGCAAAATGAGCGCCATTCAGCCCAAGCTGAACGAGCTGCAGCGCAAATACGGCAACGACAAGCAGAAATTCCAGCAAAAGCAGGCGGAATTGATGCGCAAGGAAGGCTACAACCCCCTGTCCGGTTGCCTGCCTCTGCTTTTGACCTGGCCTTTGATGATCGCCATGTTCAGCGCCATGCGCGCCATCGCCAACGAGCAGCTGGCCATGCAGGCGTTCCGCTATCTGGCGGGCGAGGAACAGATCGTCACCGCCGCCGAGCGGTTCCTGTGGGTCAAGAATATTTGGATGACCGACTCTTTCTTCACCCCCGTGGTGCCCACCGCCCAGGCCCTGAACCAGCTGACGGCGGACGTGTGGCAGAAAGCGTACAATCTGCTGTCCGAAGGTCAGCTGCAGGCCGTCGCCCAGAATATCGCCCTGGTTTCCGAAACCGCCCTGGACTTTGGGGCCGACGCTTACAAGGCCAGCGTGCAGAGCATCATCACCGCCCTGGGCCAGGTGCCCGCGTATGTGGCGGCTGTTGAGCCTGTGAAGGGCTGGGAAGGGCTGAACTTCTTCCTGTTCTCCGTGACGCTGTACAAGCAGTTTAACGGCATGCTGCTGCTGCCCATCCTGGCCGGCGTGTCCCAGGTGTTGCAGTACAAGTTCAATCCCGCCATGCAGGATCAGAACCAGACTGCCGCCAACGGGCAGGCGCAGGGCATGGGCAACTTCATGAAGTATTTCTTCCCCATCCTGTCCGTTTTCTGGTGCCTGACCTCCAACGCGGCCTTCGCCGTGTACTGGGTGGCCTCCACCGTGATCATGTGGGTCCAGAGCGTGGTGATTACCAAATACCTGGAAAAGAAGGACCAGGAAAAAGCGCAGGCTGTAGCCGGAGAGGGGTCTGTTAAATAATGAAAGAATACGAAGTATCCGCCCGCACCATCGAAGAAGCCGTTTCCCAGGGCTTGGAGCATTTGGGCGTTTCTCTGGGCGACGTGAAGGTGGACGTGATCGAGGAAGGCAGCAAGGGCCTGTTCGGCCTGTTCGGCTCCCGTCCCGCCAAGGTGCGCCTCACTTTGATGGAAGACGATCAGCCTGTTGAAAACGTGGCCCATTCCATCCTGGCCGACGTGCTGAAGGAGGAAGAACCCAAGCAGCAGCCCAAGGCCCCGGAAAAGGCCGCCGCGAAACCGGAAAAGGCTGTAAAGGCTGAAAAACCCGCCAAACCCGCCAAGGCCAAGAAGGAAGCCGCCGAGGGCGAAGAAGCGGAAAAGCCCGCCCCCAAGCCCCGCAAGCCCCGGGAACCCAAAGCTGCCAAGGCCCCCAAGGAACCCAAGGAGCCTGTGGAAGCCAAGGAAATCGTGCCCGCCGAGCAGGCGGACCGTGAAACCGCCGCCGGCCGCGCCCAGGAATTTTTGCAGGATCTGACCCAGCTCATGGGCGTAAACGTGTCCGTGGCCGTTAAGACCGATGAAGAAGGCAACGTGCGCGTGAACATGGACGGCGACACGCTGGGCATCCTGATCGGACGCCGGGGCGAAACCCTGGACGCTCTGCAGTACCTGACCAGCCTGCGCGTGAACCGGGGCCAAAGCAATTATACCCGCGTCACCCTGGACACCGAAGGCTACCGTGCCAAGCGGGAAGAAGCGCTGGTGCGCCTGGCCAACCGCATGGCGAACCGCGCCCAGAAGACCGGCCGCAAGGTGAGCCTGGAACCCATGAACCCCTACGAGCGCCGCATCCTGCACAGCGCGCTCCAGGATCATCCCGCCGTTACCACCCATTCCGAGGGCGAAGAACCCAACCGGCACGTGGTGATTTCCCTGAAAAACTGAACCTGTACTTCAAAATCAGCTCCCGGCATCGCGCCGGGAGCTTTTTCTATAGCGGCAAAGGCTTAGGTCTGTCGGCTGTAAATCAAGCGGTTCAGAATGGTTCCTTATCACCTCTTACTCCTCCAAAGAGCGGTTCCCCCCGGAAAAAATTACTTGTTCATTTCCGCCCAATGCAGCGCGCCGTCCACGGCCCGGTGCCAGCCGGTGAGCAGTTCTTCCCGGCGGGCTTCGTCCATTTGGGGCTTGAAGGAATCGGCCACGTGCCAGCCGGAGGCGGTTTCCTTCAAATCTTTGTAGATGCCAACGCCCAGACCGGCCAGCAGCGCCGCGCCTAAGGCGGTGGTTTCCAGCACGGCGGGCCGCTGCACGGGCACGCCCAGCAGGTCGGCCTGGAACTGCATGAGCAGCTTGTTGGCGCTGGCCCCACCGTCCACGCGCAGGGCGGCGCTGGGCTGGCCGCAGTCCTGGGCCATGGCGGAGAACAGGTCGCGGCTCTGGTAGGCGATGCTCTCCAGGGCGGCGCGGACGATGTGCGCCCGGCCCGTGCCCCGGGTCATGCCCACCAGGGTGCCCCGGGTGTACATGTTCCAGTAGGGCGCGCCAAGGCCCGTGAAGGCGGGCACCAAATACACCCCGCCGGTATCGGAAACGGAAGCGGCCACCGGCTCGCTTTCGGCGGCGGAGGAAATCAGGTGCATTTCGTCCCGCAGCCATTGGATGGTGGCCCCGCCCATGAACACGCTGCCCTCAAAGGCGAAGGTGGGCACGCCGTTCAGCCGCCAGGCCATGGTGGTGAGCAGGCCGCACTGGGACAGGCGGAATTCGTGGCCCGCGTTCATGAGCATGAAGCAGCCGGTGCCGTAAGTGTTCTTGACGTCGCCTTCCTTAAAGCACGCCTGACCGAACAGGGCCGCGTGCTGGTCGCCTACCAGAGAGGCAACCGGAATGCGCGCGCCCAGCAGGTCTTCCCGCAGCATGCCCACCACGTGGGCCGTATCCACGACCTCGGGCAGGATTTCCCGGGGGATGTCCAGGATGGACAGCAGTTCGTCGTCCCATTGCTGGGTGTGCAGGTTAAACAGCATGGTGCGCCCGGCGTTGGTGGCGTCGGTCACGTGGGGATGGCCCTCCACCAAATGCCAGGCTAAGAAGGAATCCACGGTGCCGAAGCAGATTTCGCCCTTCTTCGCCCGCTCCCGCAGGTTCAGCTCGTCCAGCAGCCATTTGATTTTGCTGCCCGCGAAATAGGCGTCGGGCACCAGACCGGTTTTCTGCCGGATCACATCGCCGTACCCGTCCGCCATGAGATTTTCAATGATGGGCGCGGTGCGGCGGCACTGCCACACGATGGCGTTGTACAGGCAGGCCCCGGTGTCCCGTTCCCACAGGAAGGTGGTTTCCCGCTGGTTGGTGATGCCGATGGCGGCGATTTCGGCGGGGTCGATTTCCGCCTTGCGCACGGCGGCGCGGAGCGCCTCGATCTGGGTGGACAGGATGTCGGCGGGGTCGTGTTCCACCCAGCCGGGATGGGGATAGTGCTGGGGGAATTCCTGGGCCGCGGCGGTGATCATGTGGCCCTCCAGGGTGAATACTACCGCCCGGGAGCTGGTGGTGCCCTGATCCAGCGCCACTAAATATCGTTTGTTCATCATGGGAAAATGCCTCCTTGTGCCTTGTATACGCTTTCTTTTTTTCAGTGTACCATATTTTCCTTTATATTTCAATGAGAGAAATTTCGCGCGGCTGTTGAAATTTTCCCGTTCTTGGTATATAATGCCTTTGTTTACAGGCAATGCACGGGTCCATGCCGCCAAACGCAGAGAGCGCGCCTTAGGCTGAAAGCGCGCAAAGGCAGGCAGTCCCGCCCGTGGGCCAGCGGCCAATCCCCGCCGGGGCGTTCCCGTTACAGAACGATCAAGCCGGGCGCGTTCAATCGCGCCAAGCAAGGTGGTACCGCGAAGCATCCCTTCGTCCCTGCATGAGGAACGAAGGGTTAATTTTTGGAGGTGGAGAATACATGGCAAAGGAAAAGAAACAGGAATTCGTGCAGCACATCACCCCCCGGGACGAGAATTTCTCCCAGTGGTATACCGACGTGGTGACCCAGACAGACCTCATGGACTATACCCCCGTGCGCGGCTGCATGGCGCTGAAGCCCTACGGCAACCGCATTTGGGAGCTGATTCATGAGCAGTTGGACGCCATGTTCAAGGAAACGGGCCACGAAAACGTGTCTATGCCCATGCTGATCCCCGAATCCCTGCTTTTGAAGGAAGCTGACCACGTGGAGGGCTTCGCCCCCGAAGTGGCGTGGGTCACCCAGGGCGGTACGGAACCCCTGCAGGAGCGCTTAGCCGTGCGCCCCACCAGCGAAACCATTTTCTGCACCATGTTTTCCAAGTGGGTGCAGAGCTACCGCGACCTGCCCCTCAAGTATAACCAGTGGTGCAGCGTGATGCGCTGGGAAAAGACCACCCGGCCCTTCCTGCGCACGGCGGAATTCTGGTGGCAGGAGGGTCACACCGTCCACGCCACCGCCGAGGAAGCGGAGGAAGAAACCCAGACGATGCTGAACGTGTATAAGACGTTCTGCGAAAAGAACCTGTCCATCCCCGTGTTCGCGGGCCAGAAATCCGATAAGGAAAAGTTCGCGGGCGCTCGGGCCACCTACTCCGTGGAAGCCATGATGCAGGACGGCAAGGCGCTCCAGGCGGGCACCAGCCACAATTTCGGCACCAATTTCGCCGTGCCCTTCAACATCCAGTACCTGAGCAAGGACAGCAAGCTGGAATACTGCCATGAAACCAGCTGGGGCGTAAGCACCCGGCTCATCGGCGCCATCATCATGACCCACGGCGACGAACGCGGCCTCAAGCTGCCCCCCATGATCGCGCCCTTCCAGGCGGTGATCCTGCCCATCGCGGCCCACAAGGGCGGCGTGATGGAAAAGTGCGAGGAAATCTTCGCCGCGCTGAAAGCCGCCGGCATCCGGGTGAAGTTAGACGACCGGGACAACGTGTCTCCCGGCTGGAAGTTCAACGAATGGGAGCTGAAAGGCGTGCCCGTCCGCGTGGAGATCGGCCCCAAGGATATCGAAAACGGGGTTGCCACCGTCATGAGGCGCGACACCTTTGAAAAGAGCGCCATTTCGCTGGACAATCTGGCGGAAGAGCTGAAAGGACTGCTTTCCGATATTCAGCAGAACATGTTCAAAATTGCCGACGAATTCCGCCTGTCCCACACCAAGGACGTATACACCTACGAGGAGCTGAAAGCCCAGGTGGAGGGCGGCTATGCCCGCGCCATGTGGTGCGGCGACCGGGCCTGCGAGGACAAGATCAAGGAGGAGACCGCCGCCACCTCCCGCAACATGCCCTTCGACCAGACCCCCATCGGCGATACCTGCGTCTGCTGCGGCCGGAAAGCCAATAAGGTGATGTATTTCGCAAAAGCGTATTGATTTAGAAAATACTTGGGGGCTTCTTCAGCCCCGGTAGTCCTTACTTAGCGATAAAAATGTGATCTTAGTCCAGTTTACCGACAAAGCGGTAAAAAATCTCGATTTCCTGATCTTTGAGGCCCGGTGAGCTTTTCACCGGCTCATGGATCAGGATT
>JAFSNT010000151.1 GCA_017443295.1 Clostridia bacterium | reverse complement strand
TGCGACGAACAAACAATCTTCCGCTGCTGCTTAAAGAGAACAGCCCAGCTTGACGGCCTTGTGCTTCTGGCCCGGCCGCCTTTGGCGGCCAACCCGGATGCTTCGCATCCGGGGAAAGCCGGGGAATAATCCTGAGGAAAAAGCAAGCTTTTTCCCTGGGATTTTCCCGGCTTTCTTGGGCCAGAAGCCATCATGCTTTCGTGAACCCCAGCGCCGCAGGCGGCGTTTGTTCGATATATCCTTACAAGCTGCTTCGCCGAGTGAGGGTCCAGGGAGATCATCTCCCTGGTCGGGGGTTTGGGGGCGGAGCGCCCCCAACGTCTCTTCGTCTTCATGCGTTGGTCATGGCCAGCACAGCGGATAAAAAGCTGTCCACGTCCCGTTCAGTGTTGAAGGGGCCTAAGCTGGCGCGGACGGCCCCGCTGGTACCCAGCCAGGCGTGGATGGCGGGGGCGCAGTGCAATCCGCCCCGAACGGCGATTTTCCGTTGGTTCAGGGCGTCGGCGGCCTGGCCGCTGTCCATGCCCCGGAGGTTGAAGCTGACCACCCCCGTGTGGGCGGCGTCCGCCGGGCCTTCGTACACGGTGACGCCGGAAATATTGCCAAGCCCCTCCCGCAGCTTTGCGCGGAGGGCTTGTTCGTATTCCGTGATAGCGGCCCGGTGGTGCAGCATGAATTTGAGGCCCTGGGTCAGGCCCGCGATACCGGGCAGGTTGGCGGTGCCGCTTTCCAGGCGGTCGGGCAGCATGGCGGGCTGGCGCAGGCTTTCGCTGGCCGAGCCGGTGCCCCCTTCCCGGAGGGGCCGGGGCAGCATGCCGTCGCCTAAGCACAAAAGGCCCGTGCCCATGGGCCCCAGCAGTCCCTTGTGGCCCGGCATGGCGATCATATCGGCATGGACGGCGGCGATGTCCTCCGTCCCGGCGGTCTGGGCGGCGTCCAGCAGCAGGGGCACGCCCTGATCGTGGCAGGCCCGGGCGATTGCCTGGGCGGGCTGGATGAGGCCCGTCACGTTGCTGGCGTGGCACAGCACCATGAGGGCGGTTTTCGGCCCGATGGCCCGGCGTACCGTGTCGGGGGAGAGCAGGCCCCGGGGGTCGGGTTCCAGCATGCGCACGGTGATCTTGCCCGCGTCGTGGTAGCCCATGAGGGGACGCAGCACCGCGTTGTGTTCCGCGTGGGACACCAGCACCTCATCCCCCGCGTGGAGCGTGCCCCGGATGGCCATATTCAGCGCGTCGGTGCAGTTCAGGCAGAAGATCACCTTTTCCGGCCCGGAAACGCCCGCGTATTCCGCTGCCAGCTCCCGGCATTTTTCCATGATCCGGCCGCCCGCCAGCGCCCCCGCGTGGCCGCCCCGGCCCGGATTGCCCCCGATTTTTCCCATCACGCCGCTGACGGCCTTGACCACTTCCGGCGGCTTGGGATAGCTGGTGGCGGCGTTGTCCAGATAAATCATGCTGATCTCCTCCCCGTGGGCGCACGGCGGCCCGCTGTTTCTCATAGACTATATGAGGAAGGAGGGAAAACCATGACCCAACAGGATGCATTCGGCATCGCGGCCTTTTCTTCCCGGCAGCAGGTGATGCGCTTCGACAGCGCCCTGCGCAGGAAGGGCCTGCGCGCTGATATTATATCGACTCCCCGGGACGTGGCCTTAGGCTGCGGCCTGTCCGTACAGTTCGATTTGAACGATACCCCCGCCGTGATGGAAACCTACCGCCAGGCCCGCCCCGGCAATTTGATCGGCTTTTATCGGGTAGACCGGGGACGGGATGGAAGAACGCGGGTGACGGCGATGTAGTTGAAAAAAGTGAAAAGTGGAAAGTGAAAAGTGGAATTTATATGGCGGTCAACAGATACCGGTAAAACATAATCATTTCAAATTTTCACTTTTCACTTTTCAATTTCCACTTTCATCTAATAGGGGGTGAACGGCAATGCGCGATTTATCAAGCCTGCCTTTGGGCCGTTCGGGTCGGGTGCTTTGCCTGCGGGCGGGGGCGGGGATGGGCAGGCGGCTGATGGATTTAGGCTTTACGCCGGGGGCCAAGGCGGCGTGCGTGCTGGCCGCGCCGGGGAACGGCATGCGGGCGTACCGGGTGCGGGGGGCGGTGATCGCCCTGCGGCGCAGGGAAGCCCAAACGGTGATTTTGGAGGATGAGAACCATGAATGAACCGCGGGTGATCGCCCTGGCTGGCAACCCCAACGTGGGCAAATCCACCCTGTTCAACGGCCTGACCGGCATGCGGCAGCACACGGGCAACTGGCCGGGAAAAACCGTGTCCGCCGCCCGGGGGGTGTGCCGGGCGGGCGGGGAACCGGTGGTGCTGGTGGATATTCCGGGGGCTTATTCCCTGTGGGCGCAGTCGGCAGAGGAGGAAGCGGCCCTGGAGGCCGTGTGCTTCGGCGGGGCCGACGGGGTGCTGGTGGTGTGCGCGGCGGCCAGCTTAGAAAGGAACCTGAATCTGGTTTATCAGATCATGGAGGCGAAAGACAGGGTGGCCGTGTGCGTGAATCTGCTGGACGAGGCGGAAAAGCAGGGCATACGCATCGGCCTGGAAGCCTTGTCCCGGCATTTGGGCGTGCCAGTTACCGGCGCGTGCGCCAGGGATGGGAAGGGATTAAAGCAGGCGCTCGCCGCCGCCTTGGATACAATCAATCAGCCGCCCCATCCCCGCCGGGCCTTGTATCCCGAACCGATGGAACGGGCGGCGGCACAGCTGGCGGCGCTGCTGCCGGAGGAGGTGGGGCAGTGGGTGCAGCCCCGGTTCGCCGCCTTGCGGCTTCTGGAGGGGGACGGCCTGTTCCTGCGGCTGCTGCGGCAGCGGGTGAACGTGGACGCGTCTGTGATGCAGGCGGCAGAAAAGGCGCGGGCAGAAATGAGCCTTTCCCATGAGGGACTGTCCGGCGTGCTGGTAGAAGGGATTTACCGCGCGGCGGAGGATGCCTGCCAAAAAGCGGTGAAAACGCCGGAAAAGCCGACGGAAGCCGCTCTGCGGGCCGATCGGCTGCTCACCGGCTTCCGGGGCGTGCCGGTGATGCTTCTGCTGCTGGCCCTGGTGTTTTATCTCACCATCCGGGGAGCCAACGCGCCTTCCGAATGGCTGTCCAGGGGTTTTGATGCGCTGGGAGCGGCGGCGGATGGGCTGCTGGTGGGCCTCGGCGCGTCCGCCTTCCTGCGGGGCCTGGTCGTGGACGGGGTGCTTGCCGCCTTGGGCAAGGTGATTTCCGTGATGCTGCCGCCCATGGCGATTTTCTTTCCCCTGTTCACCCTGCTGGAGGATTCCGGCTATCTGCCCCGCATCGCCTTCACCTTAGACGGCCTGTTCGAGCGCTGCCGCGCCTGCGGCAAGCAGGCCCTGACCATGTGCATGGGCCTGGGCTGCAACGCCGTGGGCGTCACCGGCTGCCGCATCATCGACAGCCCCCGGGAGCGGCTCATCGCCATCCTGACCAACAG
>JAFSNT010000003.1 GCA_017443295.1 Clostridia bacterium | reverse complement strand
CTGGTGGACGGGGTGACCAAGCTCTCCAAGCTGGACTTTGCCGACCGGGAGGAGCAGCAGGCGGAATCCCTGCGCAAAATGATCTTGGCCATGAGCAAGGACATCCGGGTGGTCCTCATCAAGCTGGCGGACCGGCTGCACAACATGCGCACCCTGCGCTATAAGACCGCCGACCGTCAGGCAGCCATCGCCCGGGAAACCCTGGATATTTACGCGCCCCTGGCTCACCGCTTGGGCGTGTATGGGATCAAATCGGAATTAGAGGATCTGTCCCTGCGCTATATCGACCCGGAGGGCTACCAGGACGTGGCCCGGAAGGTGGGCATGAAGCGGGCGGAACGGGAAGAAAACATCAAGCTGGTGATCAGCGAGCTGTCCCAGAAGCTGGACGAGGCGGGGCTGCATTACGATATCGACGGACGGCCCAAGCACCTCTATTCCATTTACCGCAAGATGGTGATCCAGAACAAGCCCTTCGATCAGATTTACGATCTGATCGCCATCCGCGTGATCGTGGACACCATACCGGAGTGCTATACCGTGCTGGGCATCGCCCATACCCTGTGGAACCAGGTGCCGGGTCGGTTCAAGGATTATATTTCCGTACCCAAGGCCAACATGTACCAGTCCCTGCACACCACGGTCATGGGCGGGCGGCGCATCCCCTTCCCCTTTGAGATTCAGATCCGCACCTGGGAAATGCACCGCATCGCGGAATACGGCATCGCCGCCCATTGGCGCTACAAGGAGGGCGGCAAAAAGGACGGCGGCCTGGACGACAAGCTGTACTGGCTGCGCCAGATTCTCGACTGGCAGAGCGAGACCCGGGACAGCCACGAATTCATCGACAGCCTGAAAACCGACCTGTTTTCGGAGGAAGTGTTTCTCTTTACCCCCAAGGGGGACATCATTTCCATGCAGCGGGGGTCCACCCCCCTGGATTTTGCCTACCGCATCCATTCCCAGATTGGCAACAGCTGCGTGGGCGCGAAAATCAACGGCAAAATGGTGCCTCTGGACACCCAATTGCAGACCGGCGACCGGGTGGAGGTGCTTACCTCCTCCTCCTCCAAGGGCCCCAGCATGGACTGGCTCAAGATCGTCAAGACCCAGCAGGCCAAGGCCAAAATTCGCCAGTTCTTTAAGCGGGAGCTGCGGGGTGAAAACGTGCAGCGGGGCCGGGATATGCTGGAACACGAGGCCAAGCGGCGGGGCGTGAAGCTGGGCGACTACACCAAGCCCGAATACTACGAACCGCTGCTGCGGAAATACATGTTCCAGGAACTGGACGACATTTACGGCGCCATCGGCTACGGCGGCGTGGCGGCGGTGTACGTGCTGTCCCGCCTGATCGAGGAAAAACAAAAGAAAGAAGCGCCTCTGCAGCCCCGGGTGCCGGTGGTTTCGGAGGTGGCCCCGGTGGAACCCAAGGGCAAGCCCACCCACGGCGTATACGTCCACGGGGAGGCGGGCATGCTGGTGCGCTTCGCCAAGTGCTGCAACCCCGTGCCCGGCGACGATATCGTGGGCTACATCACCCGGGGCCGGGGCGTGACCGTACACAAGGCCGACTGCTCCAACGCCCTGCATACCGAGCCGGAGCGGGCCATTCCCGTTTCCTGGGCCATGGAGGACGCGGGCGACTTCAGCGCCAACATCCAGATCATCTGCTACGACCACAATTCCCTGCTGGGCGAAATCACCAATTATATCGAGGATATGGGCATCCCCCTCACCGCCCTGGCGGTAAAGATCAACAAAAACAAAACCTGCTCCATCACCACCACCCTGCGGGTGAAATCCCGCGAGCAATTGGACAGCGCCCTCATGAAGCTGCACAAGCGCTCCGACGTGATCGAGGCGTACCGCAGCGCAAACTGACGTTACCATTCCCCCTTCGGGGCCATGGTAACGCGCGGGCGGGTATTGCATACCCCCCGCGTGCTCCCCGCCGCTGGTATGCCGCTTGACTGTATTCAGATACGTGAATGGTTGCGAACTGACACTTACTGGAAAAATTATAAATTTCGCAAAACTTTCGTAAATTTAAGAAGGATTTTCTTCATACAAGCGCGAATAAAACAGAGTTATCCTTTAACACGGAGGAAAACATGCAGCCCCCACAAGGTTACGATTCGCAGAATGCTTATCCCGGCGGGCAGGACGGTGGCAATATGCCCTACTGGACCCCGCCGCAGGAGGACGGGCAGTGGGTGCAGCGGCCGGTTCCGGGGCAGGCGCAGGGAGGGTTTTCGGCCCCGCCGGGCCAGGTGCCGCCCCCCGCGCAGATCATGCCCGACCCCAATCAGCCCTACGGTTACGACGGCGGCTGGCTCCCCCCTGAAAACGGAGGGCCGCCCCCGGAAGAAACGTTCCCGGGGCCGGAAGGCGGCCAGGGGCCGAACCCCGGCTATCAGGCGCCCAAAACGGGCATGCCCCGCACGCAGCCGCAGCAGGGCAAGGGCGTATATATCCTGCTGACGGTGATCGTGCTGGCCTTCGCGGCCTACGCTATCGTGAGCATGCTGCCCAAGGGCGGCATATCCTACGGCATTGTGCGCTACGGCGCGCTGAGTTCGCGCTTCACCGGGGACGCCGTGGTGGTGCGTAGCGAAACGGTGGTCAGCCAGGAAAGCGTTTCCCAGATTGATTATGATGTGGAGGAAGGCGCCGATGTGACCCGCGGCAACATGGTGGCCACCATCTACACCGCGGGCTTCAACGCCAAGGAATGGGTGACGCTGAACAATTACCGCAAACAGATCAGGGATTACCACAAGTTGCTGATCACCGGCGCGGTAACGGATCAGAACCTCCTGTCCCGCATGGACGAGGTGCAGACCCGCGCCATGGAGGTGCAGCGGCTGGTACACGGGACGCGGGGCAGCATCAGCGCCCAGGAAAAGCTGCTCAAGGACGCCTTGCTGAGCATGCAGATCTACATCAAGCAGAAGAACCCCGACGATCAGAAGCTCTCCCGGCTCTACGACGACGAGCATAACCAGGAGCAGCGCATCAAAACCTGGACCAAGCAGTTTGCCGCCGCCTCCGACGGGATGGTGAGCTTTTACACCGACGGGTACGAAAAAAAGCTGAACATGACCACCTTCGCCGATTTTTCTCCGGCGCAGGTGCGGGATATGTACAACGGCAAAGCCCCCGCCGATGAAGCCGCCGCGGGCATGCGCAACGCCACGGATATTTACCGCATGGTGCGCAAGGAACAGTGGGCCGTGCTGATGCTCTGCAATGAAAAGGACTGGATCCCCACGGAGGGCAGCACCTACCATCTGGTGATCGAGAGCTTCGACAACGACGTGCTGACCGCCACGGTATACAATTCCACCCGCTCCGGGGGCGAATTGCTGGTGCGGCTGCTGGTGGACAATACGGAGTTTTTAGAGAAAGCCATGTACCTGCGCTCCTGCAAGGTGTGGCTGGGCGAGGACGTGAGTACCCTGATGGTGCCCTCCCGCGCCATTTTCGTGCAGGACGGGAGCAAGGGCGTGGTCATTTCCACCGAGGGCGGCGAGTACTGGACGGGCGTGACCGTGATTTCCGACGACGGCAGCACGGCCTATGTGGTGCCCAACAACGCGGGGGTGCTGCACGAAGGCATGGAGGTGCGGCTTTTCTGATAAAAGGAGGCGGCGGGGCGTGACGCTGGAAGAAAGAGTAGCCCAGGTGCGGGCGACCCTGGCAAGGGAAAGCGCCGCCTGGGGCCGCCCGCCCCGGCTGATCGCGGTGACCAAGTATTCCACGGCGGAGCAGATTCTGCCGCTGGCGGAATTGGGCGTTACAGACATCGGCGAAAACCGGGTACAGGCCATCCGGGACAAGCTGCCCGGCCTGGGCGGACGCTTTTCCGTCCACCTGATCGGCCAGCTCCAGTCCAACAAAGTCAAGTACATCATCCGGGACGTGTGCATGATCCATTCCCTGGATCATGAGAGCCTGGCCCAGGAGATCGACCGGCAGGCCCAGAAGGCGAATCTGCGCATGCCGGTGCTGATCCAGGTCAATATCGCCCGGGAACCGCAGAAGGGCGGCATTGAGGAAGAAAACCTGTTTCCCTTCCTGCGGCTGTGCGCGGGCTTGCCGGGACTCCACGTCCGGGGCCTGATGACCATGATGCCCCTGGGGGCGGAGACGGAAATCATCGAAGGGTATTTTGCCCGCATGCGGGCGCTGCTGGACCGGTGCCGGCAGGAAGCGGTGGAAGGAACGGATATGACGGAGCTGTCCATGGGCATGAGCCAGGATTACGGCCTGGCCGCCCGCCACGGGGCCACCATGGTGCGCGTGGGTTCGGCTCTGTTTCGATAAAACACGGGAGGATTAACGCAAAATGGCAGTGGGCGATATCTTCGGCAGCCTGAAAAACTCGGTCAGGAACGCGTATAACAATTTCTTTTACAGCGGCCGTCAGGCGCCGCCGCAGCAGCGGACGCGGGACGCGCGTCAGGATGCGCGGAACCAGACGTATGCCCAGCAGGATGAGGGCTATCAGCAGGGCGCGTATCAGCAGCAGAACCCGTATCAGCAGCAGTATCAGCAGCAGAACGCGTACCAGCAGCAGTATCAGCAGCCGAACGCGTACCAGCAGCAGTATCAGCAGCAGAACGCGTACCAGCAGCAGAACCCGTACCAGCAGCAGAACCCGTACCAGCAGCAGAACGCGTACCAGCAGCAGTACCAGCAGCAGAACCCGTACCAGCAGCAGTACCAGCAGCCCCAGCCTGGCCAGGGCCGCAACCGCCGGACGCAGACCCACACGGCGCGGCAGCCGGAAAACGTGGTGGATTTCGGCGCGTACCAGCAGAACATGGGCCGCCAGAATCCCCAGTCCGCCCAGCCGACTCAGAACGCCGACGCGCCCGCCCAGGAAGCGGCCCAGACGGCTGCCAGCCTGCTTTCCGCCCGGGTGATCAACGCCCGGGGCATGGGGGATTGCCGCAGTGCCATCACCCTGCTGCGCAATGGGGACGCCGTGGTGATCGTGATGGAAAACATCGGCGATCCCAGCGAAATGCGCCGTCTGGTGGACACCTTAAGCGGCGCGTGCTATTCCCTCACCGCCACCATCACCAAGGTTTCGCGCCACGGCGTGTATCTGCTGGCGCCCCAGACCATGGCGGTGTTCGCCGATCAGGCCACCAACACCATGAACAGCGCTCCCGTCCGGCCCCAGCCCCGGAATTATCAGCCCGGCTTTGGCGCGGGTCAGCGGACGGCTTACGCGCCTCCGCAGCAGCCCCAGCAGCCCCAGCATCAGCAGCCCCAGCATCAGCAGTCCTACGCCGGGGCGCAGGCGTTTTCCCAGCGGGCGGCGGCTCCGGAGGAACCCCGCCAGAGCTTCTATCAGCGGCCCGCGCCCCAGATGGCCCAGCCGCCGGCCTTTTCCGCCCAGCCCGCGGGCTACGGCTACGCGCCGGACGACGCGCAGGCTGCCGGGGAGCAGTAATGCTTATCTGAAAGGAGCATGAACCGGAAATGGGAATCATTCGCGTGATTCGTTTTCTGCTGAGCGTGTACGCCATGATGCAGCTGGTGCAATTCGCCCTGCCTTATGTGGGCGGCGCGCAGCGCCCCTGGATGGTCACGCTGGAAAAATTGTGTACGCCGGGCATGCAGATCGGCAGCCGGGTGGCCGCCCGTTTGCTGCCGGATAAGCGGTTCAATATCAACGTGGGGCCGCTGGCCGCGGCGGCGCTTTGCTACATCGTGCGTATGATCTTAGGGATTTTCTTCTGATACAATATTGAATGATTCATACGGAAAGGAGCCTGAACATGCCGATTACTGTTGCCATGATCGAGGAAAAGGAATTCAAAACCAAAATGCGGGGGTACGACCCGGTAGAGGTGGACGAGTTCCTGGATGAAATCTGCGACGAAATGGTGGCCATGCAGGAAGAAATCGCCACCCTGACCCAGCGGCTGAACCAAGCCTCCCATAATGCCTTCGTTTCCTCCGCCATCCCCGCCCCGGTGCCCCCGCCCGCGGCCATCCCCACGCCCGCGCCCGCCCCCAAGGCGGCGGCGCCCAAGGCGCAGGAGTCCAGCGAAGCGGCCCAGCGGATGCTGGCCCAGGCCCAGAAGGTGTACGACGAAACGATCGCCGAAGCCAAAGCCAAGGCCGAGGAAATCATGAAGGGCGCCAACAATCGGGCGTCCATGGGCCTGGAGGACCTGGAGGCCGAAAAGAGCGATCTGCAGCAGGAAGTGGAAATGCTGCGCCAGACCGCCAAGGATTATCGCGAACGGTTCCTCCGCCTGATCGAGGAACAGCAGCATATCCTGAAATCGGAAACGGCCCTGTTCGAGTGATTGCTTTCGCTTTCGGCGCGATTCCCCGGCGGACATTGCCGGGGATTTTTTTCAGAGTTGAACGGTTAGAGTTGAGAGTTTAGAGTTGAGAGTGGAGATTGGTTAGTTTGTATATTACGGATTCAAAATGTATCAACTATATAAATCTCAACTCTCAACTCCCCACTCTCAACTCTCATCGCTGATGCTCAAGAACAGATAAAAAAGGAAAAAGCCATGCGCATATTCGACACCCACTGCCATTTGGACGACGCGAAATTTGACGAGGACCGGGAGGAAGCCTACCGCCGCATGACGGAAGCGCGGGTGACGCGCTGCGTGTGCGTGGGCAGCGATCTTGAATCCTCCCGCCGGTGCATGGCCCTGGCGGAAACGCATGCCGGGGTATACGCCGCCGCCGGGGTACACCCCCACGAGGCCAAGGACGCGCCGCCGGATTATCTGGACAGGCTCACGGACATGCTGGCCCATCCCCGCGTGAAGGCCCTGGGGGAAATCGGCCTGGATTACTATTACGATCTGTCGCCCCGGGACGCGCAGATGCGCGTCATGGGGGAGCAGGTGGATTTGGCGGTGAAATTGGGCAAGCCCGTCATCTTCCATATCCGGGACGCCCACGGGGATATGGTGGACTTTTTTCGGAGCCGCAAGCACCTGCCCGAAGGGATCATCCATTGCTTTTCCGGCAGCCCGGAAATCGCCCGGGAATACGTGAAAATGGGCTTTTATATTTCCTTTGCCGGGCCGCTGACATTCAAAAAAGCGCCCCACCTCCAGGCGGCGGCCCGGGAAGTGCCCCTGGACCGGCTGCTGGTGGAAACGGACAGCCCCTACCTGGCGCCCGAACCGGTGCGGGGCCGGAGGAACGAACCGGCCAATGTGCAGTACACCCTGCGGAAGCTGGCCGAGCTTCGGGAAATCCCGGAGGAGGACATGGCGGAAATCACCTGGAACAACGCCTGCGCGCTGTACGGCATCCCGCTGGAGCAGCCCGACACGGTTCATGCATGAATGATGGCTTGGGATTTATAAAGGTAGGAGGTAGGAAGTAGGAAGTAGGAGGTTTTATATAGTCCTCCAAAGTGAACGAAGTCCGGTTTTTGTTTTCACAAAATAGACCTCCTACCTTCTACCTACTACCTCCTACCTTCTACCTCCTACCTTCTACTTCCTACCTTTAAATCTCAATTTATGCGTAAGCCCCAAGCAAGCTGAAAGCGCGCTTTGACAAACGAGCCGCCGGATGGTATAATCCATATGAAGAAAAACTCACCAAAAGAGGGTGAACACATGATCCGGGTAGAGATTTTGGAGCAGAACCGCGCCGCCCTGCGGCCCTTTGTGATGCTTCCCTTCCAATTATACAAGGACGATCCCAACTGGGTGCCGCCGCTGATCGGGGAGCAATTGCGTTCCCTGTGCAAGAATCACGACGATCCCCGGCGCTTTTTCCTGGTTTACGACGGGGATAAGCCGGTGGCCCGGGTGATGGCGGGCATTGACGAAAGGCTGAACGAGCGCCTGAACCGGAAATACGGGTACATTTCCATGTTCGAGTGCGCCCAGCGGCCGGACTATGCCCGCACGGTGCTGGACGCGGCCTGCGCGTATCTGCGGGAGGAGGGCATGGAAAACGTGATCGGCCCGTCCTCCATGACGGCGGATGATTTCAGCAAGGGCCTGCTTACGCAGGGCTTCGACGGCCCGCCGGTGCTGTTCAACCCCTACAACCCTTCCTATTACGGCGATTATTTTGAAAAGTGCGGGTTCAAAAAGCACCGGGATCATTTGGCGTATTTCATGCGCATGGACGAATTTGACCAGCACGCCCTGGAGGAAATCGTGCCCCGGGCCAAGAAGCGCTTCGGCTTCCGGGTGGAACACGTGCAGTGGACGCCGGAAAGCGAGGAAAAGCTGCTGCACAGCGTGAACCGCATCATCCGCGAAGCGTTTCCCCCGGAATGGGAATGGAACGTGCCCACCTACGGCGATTTGCGGCGGGCGGTGAAGCGCCTGCGCCGCTATTACCGGCCCGAAATGACCGTGATGGCCTATGCCGATAAGCGGCCCATCGGCCTGGTGATCGCGTTCCCCGATTACAATCAGGTGCTGAAAAAGATGAAGGGCCGGATATTGCCCTTCGGATGGCTGCATTACGTGCTGGGAAAGAGCCGGATCCACGGCGCCCGGTGCAGCATGCAGTTCGTGGTGCCGGAATACCAGCACAAGGGCGTGAACACCGCCATGTTCTACGAGGCCTATTTGGGGGCAAAAGCCCTGGGCATTCAGTGGGTGGAAGGCTCCACGGTGGATGAAACCAGCATCCCCTCCATCGCCAATACGGAAAAGCTGGCGTCCCACCTGTATCGGGTGTACAGGCAGTATGAAAAGAGTTTGAACGAAGTCTGTCCGGAATAAATCGGCAGAGAGTTGAGAGTTGAGAGTTTAGAGTTGAGAGTTGAAATGAGGTTTGTTTACCGGGATTTCTGTATTCAAGTAAACTGTATTCAATCTCAACTCTCCGCTCTCAACTCTCATCGCTGCCCTGCACCGCAGGGCAAGGGCTTGCATAGGATGTGGCAAAATCGTCAAAAGCGAGGTGGATGCCATGTCCTTGTGGAAAGACGCCCAAAAACCGGCGCTGAAAACGGAGGAAGCGGCGCTGCTCACCGCCCTGCCCCGGCATGAGGCCCGGGGGGCGGCGCTGAAAACCGTTTTGCGGGCGGGGCAGCGGATGGGAGAAATGCGGCTGGGCGCGGCCCGTGCCGCCGGAAGCGCGGATCAGCCCGCCGCCCAAACGCGTTCCGTCCCGGCCCGGAGAGACCGGAGCAGGGCGGCGCTGTATCAGGTGTGGAAACGCTGAAACACGGGGGAGAAGGAAGCTTTTGATCCTTCTCCCCCGTGCTTTGCGGATCGCTTTCCGAAATCAGCGGACGAACAGCTCCGTCACGTATACAAAGCCGCTTTTGTCCACTGCGATGCCGATGCCCACCTTTTTCCATTGGCTGCCCATCATGACGATGCGGTGGGCGGAGCTGCTCAGGAACGCGGCCTCGGCTTTTTCCACGGTGGCGTGGTGGGCGATGTTTTCACCCACGCCGTTGTAGGCGTAGCCGAAGGCGGTGAGCATGGAGGCGGCCTTGCCCCAGGTGGGGGATTCGTGGGCAAAGTAGCCCTTCTCCATCATTTCCTGGGATTTGGCCCGGGCGATGTCGGATAACCGGCTGTCCAGGGGCAGGGCGGAAAGGCCGTTCCGCGCCCGATCCTGATTCAATAAATTCAGCATCTTTTGCTCTTGCGCTGTGACGGATAATGTAGTATAATCACCCGTGCTTGGGGAAGAATTTGGTACATTGGGCGTGGAAACCTGCGGCGCGGGCGAGGGTTTCACCGTCGCGGCGGGCCTGACCGACGCGGTGGGAACGGGTTTCGCCGTCGCCGCCGGACGCGCGGTCTGAAACAGCACCGCGCAGTACGGGCAGGTGAAGCAGTCCCTTTCGCTCCGGCATTGGGCGCAGTCCAGGGGGCAATCGCCTTCCGCCAGGGCCGCGCAGAGAAACAGCGTCAGGAGCGCCAAAAGAAACAAGCAAAACCGTTTCATGTGTGATCCTCCTTTGTAATGATTTGATCCGCATGGAAATCGTAATCTAAAATGCCATGATATGCAATTCATTTGCCATCCGGCTGCCATGGGAATCCATGGCAAGATAAGAGGGGATGAGCGCACGGGCGCGGCCGAAGGCGTAGCGAAGCGTTCAGCCGTGGCGCGTGCCAGGCATCCAAAAGAAAGGAAGACGTTCAATGCGGTTGATCAAATGCCCCCGGTGTGAACTGAACTACATCACCCCGGAAGAAGGATACTGCAAAATCTGCAAGCGGGAAATGAAGGGCGAAAGCCAGCACGAGGAAATCGAGCTGTGTACCGTGTGCAACGAGGCCCCGGCCCTGCCCGGCAAGGACGTGTGCCTGTTCTGCCTGAAGGAAATGAACGCCAATCAGGAGCGCGAGGAAGAAGAAAACGAAGCGCGGGTGGACGAAGCCAGCTTGGGCATTGATCCCGTCAGCGCCATGGACGAAATCATCCCCGAAATCGACGAGGACATCCCGCCCCGGGAATACGACGAGATCGAAAGCGATCTGTCCCTGGAGGAAATGGGCGAGGAAGAAGCCGAGGACGAAGACGAGGAAGACGAAGAATAAGTGGATATTTACGCGATCGGCGATTTGCATTTGCAGGGCGGCGCGGATAAGCCCATGAACGTGTTCGGCCCCCACTGGGACGGCCATTTCGACCGCATCCGCCGGGACTGGCGGGAAAAGGTGGGGGAGGGCGACGTGGTGCTGCTGCCCGGCGATATCAGCTGGGCCATGCAGACCGAGGACGCCCTGGACGACCTGCGCAGCATCGGGGAGCTGCCGGGGCGCAAGATCCTGCTGCGGGGCAATCATGATTACTGGTGGTGCGGCATTTCCCGGCTGCGGGACCTGCTGCCCCCGGGCATGTACGCCGTGCAGAACGACGCCATGCGGCTGGAGGATACGGCCTTCTGCGGCACCCGGGGCTGGACCCTGCCGGGGCCGGGCTGCGCGCCGGAGGATGAAAAAATCTACCGGCGGGAGCTGCTGCGGATGGAAATGTCCCTGGACAGGGCTGTGAAGTTAGGCGCCAAAAGGCTGGTGGTGCTGTGCCACTATCCCCCACTGGGGGAGGGCGCGGCGGAAACGCCCCTGTCCGCCCTGCTGGAAAAGTATCCGGTGGACGACGTGGTATACGGCCATCTCCACGGGCCGTCCCTGCGGGGTGCGGTCAACGGTACCTACCGTGGGATTCGCTACCACTGCGTATCCTGCGATGGGCTGGATTTTCAGCTCCTTCGGCTGTCCGGTGGCGATTCGGTGGCGGACGCGCCCAATTAAAGCCCTGAATATAGAAAGTGATTCCCAAAAATCGGCTGTTTTCAGCCGGTTTTTTTCGTTTTTGGAGCTTGTTTTTGCCGCAAAGTGGAGGGAAGGGGCTGCCGGGGGAACCCGGCGGCGAATTCGTAACAGGATTGTGTCGGATTCTATCAAAATATGAAATGTTTGTTACGGATTCCCCCAAAAACCGAAACAAAATAATTCTTGAATTTTGTAAAATATGTATAAATTATTTCATAAAAAATTATAAATACTGCCTATACTTTTTTGGAACGCGAAAATTCGTTCTCTTTAAAAATGTAAAAATATGGAAAATATCTATTGAAATATAACGGAAAAAATACAAAAGCGTGACAAATATATGGCCCAAAAAGGCGAATGTGAAACAAACGGGCGCTTGACAAAGGGGTTAAAAGTGCCGTAAAATGGTGGCGAAGTCACAAAAGTGGCGAATAAGTGGCAGAAAAGGGGGTGAAATCATGGCGGATGATTCTGTCCAGAATCCTGCTTCCGTGGAAAACGACGCGAATCCGGAGCAGAACGCCATAAACACCCCCGACGGAAATAAGCCCGGCGATGAAAAGAAGCTGCCCTTTTTAGGCTTCGTGGGAAGCTATCTGCATAATATTGATGCAAAAGGTCGTATGATTATACCGGCCGCTTTCAGGGACGCCCTGGGAGAACGCTTCGCCGTGGCCCCCTCGCCGGACTTTAAAGCGGTGGCCCTGTACCCCATTGAAGACTGGATCGCCAAGCGGGACGAGCTGGTGGCGGCGGTGCGCAAAAAGCCCGTGGCGCAGCCCGTTCTGGATATGTTTACAAAATACAGCTATACGGACTGCGAAGCCGACGCGCAGGGGCGCTTGCTTTTGCCTCAGCGCATCCGCGCCTGGCGGCTGGGCGATGTGAGGGACGTGGAAGTGAACGGAACCTATAACCACATCCGCATCATCCCCGCCACCGCCGGCAAGGAGCAGGATCGCACCTTCGACGAAGTATACCCCGATATGCTGGAGTTCCTAACGTCCATACAGGACTGAAATACGTTCTAATTCACAGAAAGGAGGAATATATTCATGCAGAAGGGTAATTGCGCGCCCTACGTGACGGCGGGCTTGAGGGCCGGGCCGCACATGCCCATCGGCGTGCGAAACACCGTACACCTGCCGGATTCCGAAGCGGGCCGGATCTATGAATCCGACAGGAAACCGTTTTACGCGGGCAAGGTGCCGCCTGCGCCGCGGGAAAGCGTGACGGTTCCTCTGCGGGGCGCGCTGATTTGCCTGTGCGTGATGTTTTGCGTTTTCGGCGGCCTGATCGTCAGCAAAGCGGCCCAGCGGTCGGAGCTTAACAAGTCGTTCGCCACCATTCGAGAGGACATCGCCAAGCAAAAGCAGAAAAACGTGGAGCTTGCCGCGCAGGTGGATATGGCCCGGGATCGCGACCGTATCTGCGATATGGCGTGCCAGCGGCTGAAAATGATCGCCCCGACCCACGCCGCCACGGAATACGTGACCGCGCCGGACACCCGGCCCTTTGAAAACAAAACGGCAGTCCAGGCGGCAGCCTCCCCCAATGCCGCGCTGGAAGGAATGATCACCGGCAGCCGCTGACCGGACGCTTTCGGCTGCCCATGGGGGAGGACAGCCATGCGCACGGGACTGAAAATCCGCAGAAGATTACTGACGATGCTTTCGGCGATGACCCTGCTGTTTTCGCTGATCGGCGTGAGGATCGGCAATCTGACGCTGGTGCAGGGCGAAGCCCTCACGGCCCGGGGCGTGCGGCAATGGACGCGCCAGGGCGTGGTGACCGCCCAGCGGGGCGCCATTCAGGATACCCATGGCACCGTGCTGGCCCTGTCGGCCACGGCGTACATCGTAACCGCCAACCCGCAGCTGGTGACCGACGAAAGCCGGTTCGCCCGGGTGATGGGCGAAATATTGAACGCCGACGCGGCGGCCATGGAAAAGAAGCTGCTGAACAAAAAGTTGGCTTCCGTCATTTTAAAGCGCCAGGTACCCCGGGAAACGGTCGACGCCATCCGCGCCCTCAGGAACGAGGACCCGGACATGCGAACGCTGCTCCGGGGCGTATCCTTTGACGAGGACACCCGGCGCGTCTATCCCAAGGGCGCTTTTCTCACCCAGGTGCTGGGCCTGACCAACGTGGATTCCGTGGGCCAGAGCGGCCTGGAAAGCGCCTACGAAACGCTGCTGCGGGGCAAGGAAGGGTCCCTGCGCACGGAGGTGGACGCCCGCTCCCGGCTGCTGCCGGACGGAAAGACCGCTTATGTGGCTCCCCAGCCGGGCTACACCCTGCGGCTTACGGTGGACAGCGCCATTCAGGGCATCGTGGAAAAGGTCATGCGGGAATGCTTAGCGGTGAACAACGCCAAATCCGTGCAGTGCATCGTGATGGACGTGAACACCGGGGCCATTCTGGCGGTGTGCATGAAACCGGATTACGACCCCAACGACCCGCCTCGGAACGATATCGAGCAGCTCAACGCGCTCATGCGCATGACGGTGATCACCGACGTGTACGAGCCGGGTTCCACCTTCAAAATGCTCACCTGCTCCGCCGCCCTGGACAGCGGCGCGGCCTCTCTGGACGACCGGTTCACCTGCTCCGGCGCGATTTTCGTGGACGGCGACCGCATCCGCTGCTGGAAAAACAGCCACGGCACCCAAACGCTGCCCCAGGCCCTGGCCAACAGCTGCAACCCCGCCTTCGTCACCCTGGCCCTGCGCATGGGCACCGATACGTTTTACAAGTATCTGCGGGCCTTCGGCATCGGCGTGCGCACGGGGATCGACCTGCCGGGGGAAAGCGCCGGCATCCTGATCAACAGCCGGTATGTGAAAAACGTGGATCTGGCCCGCATCGGCTTCGGGCAGAGCGTGGCGGTGACGCCCCTGCAGCTGATCACCGCCGCCTGCGCGGTGGTCAACGGCGGCAGGCTCATGAAGCCCTACATCGTCAAGGAAGTGCGGGACAGCCAGGGAAACGTGGCGGAACGCACCGCGCCCACAGTCGTCTCAAACCCCATCAGCGCGGAAACCAGCGCGAAAATGCGTCAGCTGCTGGAACAGGTGGTTTCCGAGGGCGGAGGCAAAAACGCCGCCGTGGCGGGCTACCGCATCGGGGGCAAAACGGGCACGGCCCAGGTATACAAGGACGGCCGGGTCGTCTCCGACGTGCATATCGGCTCCTTCGTGGGCTTCGCCCCCATCGACAACCCCCGCTTCGCCGTGCTGGTGACGGTGAACGAGGCCCAGGTGCCGGTGGATTACGGCAGCACCACCGCCGCCCCCTTCGCCAGCCAGATCATGGAGGGCGTGCTTTCGTATTTAGGCGTGGAGAAGAACGACCCCAAGGCCACCGCCGCCCCGTCCGTGACCGTGCCCGATGCGGTGGGCATGACGGTGGCGGAGGCGAAAAAGGCGCTGCGGGAGGTCGGCTTATTCTGTGAAACGGACGGCCTGACGGATATCGTTTCCGCCCAGGCCCCGGCCGCCGGGGCGCAAATATCCGCCGGAAGCGCCGTGATGCTGTATACCTATGAACGGGAACCCATTCAGATCATGGATCTGATCACGGTGCCCGAGGTGAAGGGCCTTTCCATGACGGAGGCGGCCCGGCAGCTTCGGGCCAGGGGCTTTGAAATGGAAATCGACGGCAGCGGCGTGGCCGTGCGCCAAACGCCCGCGGGAGGCAGCTACGCCCCCAACGGCTCCACCGTGAAGGTGACTTTTGAATTGCCGCTGCAATGAACGGGAGTGAGGAAAACATGTTGCTGTCTGTGCTGGCCCAGTCTTTGGGCGAAGAACTTACGGAGCTGCGGGGAGAGTGCGAAATCAAATCCCTGAGCATGGATAACCGGAAAAAAGAGGAACTCAAGCAGGGATTGTTTTTCTGCGTTCCCGGCGCGCGGTTCGACGGCCACGATTTTGCCGCGAAAGCGGTGGAAAACGGCGCGGCGGCCCTGGTGGTGAACCATTTTGTGGACGTGCCTGTGCCTCAGGTGAAGGTGCAAAACGTGCGCCGGGCCATGTCCCTCATGGCGGCGGCGTTCTTCGGCCATCCGGAAAAGGAATTAAAGCTGCTGGGCGTTACCGGCACCAAGGGAAAAACCACCACCAGCTATTTGATCAAGGCCATCATGGAGGAAGCGGGCTGCAAGGTGGGTCTCATCGGCACCACCGGCAACATGATCGGCAATGAGTACCTGAAAAGCGAGTTTACCACCCCCGAACCCATCGACTTCTTCCGCACCCTGCGCCTCATGCGGGATCAGGGCGTCACCGTGGTGAGCATGGAAGTGTCCGCCCACGCCATCGCCATGAACCGCCTGACTGGCGTGCATTTCGAGGCGGGCTGCTACACCAACCTGTCCCAGGATCATTTGGACCTGTTCGGCACCATGGAAAAGTATTTCCAGTGCAAAAAGTCCTTTTTCCGGCCGGAGTGGATCGCCAACGCCGCCATCAACGCGGACGACGACACCAGCGCCGATATTCTCAAGGACATCACCGTGCCCCACAGCACCTACGGCATCAGCTGCAACGCCGATATTTTCGCCCGGGACATCGAGATCACCGAAAACGGCGTCAGCTTTATCATGAAGCTGTTCAATATGCATGAATATCCCGTCAAGCTGCAATTGACCGGCATGTTCAACGTGTACAACGCCCTGGCCGCCGCCGCCGTGGGCCTGATCATGGGCGTGAAGCCCGAAACCATCACGGAAGCGCTGGCGAAGGTGCGCTCCATTCCGGGCCGCGCCCAGGTGCTGGATACCCACACGCCCTATAAGGTGATTCTGGACTATTCCCATTCCCCGGACGCCCTGGAAAACATTCTGAAAGCAGTGCGGCAGTTCGCAAGGGGCCGGGTCATTTCCCTCTTTGGCTGCGGCGGCGACCGGGATCACCTGAAACGCCCCATCATGGGCGAAATTTCCGGCAGGCTGGCGGACTTTTCCATCCTCACCAGCGATAACCCCCGCACCGAAGACCCCATGGATATTTTGGACGCCATCGAAGAAGGAATTAAACCCACCGGCGGAGAATATACGGTGATCGAAAACCGCCGGGAAGCCATTCGCTGCGCCCTGCAAATGGGCCGGGACGGGGACATTATCGTCCTGGCGGGCAAGGGTCACGAAACCTACCAGGAAATCATGGGGGTGAAACGGCCCTTCGATGAAAAAGTTGTAGTAGCAGAGTTACTGGAGGAAATCAACGGCTAATGGAGAGTTGAGAGTTTAGAGTTGAGAGTTTAGATTTATTTAGCCGCTTCATCAGGAATCAAAATCAAACGAGCTATATCATCTCAACTCTCAACTCCCAACTCTCAACTCTCTATTGATTACGATCAGTCATTTTGATGAATCGAGAGGTACACAGCCATGTTTACGTACTGCGCGATTGCGGCGGTGATGGCCCTGGCCATTGTGCTGCTGATCATGCCCAAGTTCCTGCCGTTCCTGAAAAAGCTCAAGTTCGGCCAGACCATCTATGATTTGGGCCCCAAGGCGCACCTGGCCAAGCAGGGCACCCCCAACATGGGCGGCATCGTGACGGCCCTGGCTACGGTGCTGACCACGGTGGTCATCTCGGTGATCGTTGGCCTCAAGCAAAAATGGTCCTTTGGTCTGGACAACGCCCTGTGGCCCCTGCTGTTTATCACCGTGGGCTGCATGGCGCTGTTCGGCTTCCCGGACGATTACATCAAGGACGTAAAGAAGGATCACGAGGGTTTGAAGCCCAAGCAAAAACTGATCGGGCAGATGATCGTCGGCCTGATTTTTTCCGCGTTTTGTTATTGGCGGCTGGGCGGCAACGTGATCATCCCCTTTACCGACAAGACTTGGGATTTGGGCGTTTTCTATATCCCCATTATGACCGTGCTGGTGATGTTTATCACCAACAGCGCCAACTTGCAGGACGGGGTGGACGGCATCCTGTCCTCCGTCACCGTCGTCGGCATGGCGGCGTTTGGACTGATTGCCCTGTTTCTGGGCCAAGGCATGGCAGAATCCTTCAGTAGGTCCAGAATTACGCAGATGGAAATGACGTTTGATTACACAAAGAACGGCCATGCTTTTTATTTCAGTTGGTTCCCGTCTATCATGATTCTCTGCTTTGCCCTGGCGGGGGCCAGCATCGGCTTTCTTCGGTATAACCGTCATCCCGCCAAAATCTTCATGGGGGACACGGGCAGCATGTTCATCGGCGGGGCCATGGTGGGGGTCGCCATGCTGATGAAGTGCCAGTTCTTGCTGATCCCCATTTGCTTCACCTGCATCATGAGCAGCGTGTCCGTGATGATGCAGACCACCTATTTCAAGTACACCAAGAAAAAGTACGGCCAGGGAAAACGCATTTTCAAAATGTCCCCCCTGCACCATCATTTTGAGCTGTGCGGCATGAAGGAAAACCAGATCGTGCTGATGTACGCCGCCGTGACGCTGGTGCTTTCGGTGATCGCCGTACTTTCCATGACCCATTTTTATGAATGAAAGGAACTACTGGAAAGTGGAAATTGAAAAGTGAAAAGTGAAGATTTAGAATGATGGATGTTCTCTTGCGAGTTAGTTGACACGGTTCACAAAAAACTTCACTTTCCACTTTCCACTTTTCACTTTTTCCGCAGCATTTCTCGACCGAATCATTGCGTAATGAAGGGGTGATGACCATGCAGAAGGAATTGTATTACGGAACGCCCAAAAAGCGCTGCGCGAACACCAATGAAAAAGAAAACCAGTGGGCGGGCAAAAAGGTGCTGATCGTGGGCATGGCCCGCAGCGGCATCGCCGCCGCTCAGCTTTTGTGCCGGGAGGGGGCCAGCGTCACCGTCAGCGATATGAAGCCCAGGGAAGCCTTTGGGGACAAACTGGACGTACTGAACGGCCTGCCCATCGCCTTCCGCATGGGGGAGGACGGCCTGGACGCCCTGAACGGCCAGGACGTGCTGGTGATCAGCCCCGGCGTGCCCATCGACGCGCCCATCGTGAAAGCGGCCAAGGAAAAGGGCGTTCGGGTCACCGGCGAAATGGAAATGGCCTCCACTATTTTGAAAGGCTCCCTGGTGGCCGTCACCGGCACCAACGGCAAAACCACCACCGTTTCCCTGCTGGGGGCCATCTTCGAGGCGGCGGGCAAGATCGTCCACGTGTGCGGCAACATCGGCTATCCCATTTCCGCCGCGGCGCTGGAGAGCAAATACGACCATGTGGTGGTGGCGGAGGTTTCCTCCTTCCAGCTGGAAACCACCGAAACCTTCCATCCCCTGTCCGCCGCCGTGCTGAACGTGACGGAGGATCATTTGAACCGCCACGGCACCATGGCGGTGTATACCGGCCTCAAGCGCCACATTTTCGACGCCCAGGACAGCAGCAACTTCGCCGTGCTGAATTACGACGACGAAATCTGCCGGAAGATGGCCAAGGGCTTGAAAAGCCATGTGCTGTTCTTCTCCCGGCAGCAGGAGGTGGAGCAGGGCGCGTTCGTGCGGGACGGCAAAATCGTGGTGCGCGTGGGCAGCGAGGAAAGGAACGTGTGCGGCGCGGACGAGCTGAAAATTCCCGGCCCCCACAACCTGGAAAACGCCCTGGCCGCCGCCGCCGTGGCCTTCTCCCGGGGCGTGCCCGCGCCGGTGATCCGGCAGGCCATGCGCACCTTCCCCGGGGTGGAGCATCGCATCGAGTTCACCCGGGAGCTGGACGGCGTGCGCTACATCAACGACAGCAAGGGCACCAACGTGAATTCCACGATTAAAGCGGTGCAGAGCATGAAGGCCCCCACGGCCATCATCTTGGGCGGGTACGACAAGCACGTGTCCTTCGACGCCCTGGCGGAAGAAATCGCGAAAACGCCCCTGATCGAAAACTGCGTCCTCATCGGCGTGACGGCGCCCCAGATCGAAGCGGCGCTGAAAAAGGTGGGCTATACCAATATTCATCACGCGGGCAGCATGCAGGAGGCCGTCGAAACCTGCCGCGCCCTGTCCAAGCCCGGCGGCAACGTGCTGCTGTCTCCCGCCTGCGCCTCTTTCGATATGTTTGAGGATTACGAGCAGCGGGGAAGGATCTTTAAGGAAATCGTACACGGGCTGAAATGATGCTGCTTTGGCAGATGCAAGCAAAAGATACGGAGTTCTGATTGATATCGCTGATAAAAGGATCTCCCCTGCCAGATGGAGAATAAATAACGTATCAACTGGTGAGCAAGTATTCAACGCATCTCTGGACGTCAGGAATCGAAAATGAAAGAAGGAGGCAATGAACATGGAAGAAAAGAAGAATCCGGCGGAAAATAAGCAGGAACTGTCGGGCGAGAGCCTTGAGCAGGTCACGGGCGGCTGTGGAGAATACAAGGATGACAAGGAAGCGAGAAAGAGGGGCAATGAAACCGAAAACAGTTGGATCGTTCCCCCCGGTATTGTTTCCGGAGCCGCCATATTGATTGGCGGCGCATGGGATACCCTCGATCGCGAAAAACCAATGCCGCCAAAGAAACCATCGCCAACCATGAAATAAAGTTTATCAATTGATTCTGGATTATTTATCCTCCCAAACGCAAAGGATAACAAGCGGCAAGGCGCATTTCGGATGCGCCTTTCTGTTTTCGTACAAAAGAAAAGGATAAGGAAAACAGAAAGGCGGAAAAGAGATGCTTACGACCGCGCCGCGCCGCCGCCCCAAGCCGGTGGATAAGACCCTGCTGACCATCATGGCCATGCTGATGATGTTAGGGCTGCTTACCCTGTTTAGCGCTACCTATTATAAGGCCCAGGACGGGGGAGACCCGCTGTCCGAGGTCAAAAAGCAGCTGTTCGGCGTGGCGGTGGGGGCCGTCGCCATGGCGATCACCTGCCGCATCCCCTACGTGTTCTGGGGCAGGCGGAAGGTGGTGGTGGGCGGGGTGCTGCTCAGCTTCCTGCTGTTGCTGCTCGTGGCCATTCCCGGCATCGGCACGTCCATCAACGGCTCCCGCCGGTGGCTCACCTTCGGCCCCCTGTCCTTCCAGCCGGGGGAGCTGGCGAAGTACGCCGCCGTGCTGTTCATGGCCATGACGCTGACGGTGCGGGGCAAGAAGGTGGAAAAGCTGTGGACGGGCATTTTGCCGGTGCTGGTCGTGCCGGGGATCATGTTCCTTTTGATTTTAGAACAGCCCAACCTGTCCACGGCGGGCACCATCATCATCGTCAGCGTTTTGATGGTCATGCTCCGGGGGGCTAAATGGCGGCATATGGTACTGCTGGGTACGGGCGGGCTGGCCGTGGGCGCGTATTACGCCTGGAGCGCGGAATACCGAAGGGAACGGCTGCTTTCCTTTACCGACCCCTTCGCCAAGATGAGTGACGAAGGATACCAATTGTCCCAATCCCTCATCGCCTTCGGCTCCGGGGGCCTGTTCGGCATGGGCCTTGGGCAGGGGCGGCAGAAGTACGCTTATCTGCCCTACCCCGAAAGCGATTTCATTTTCGCCATCGTGGGGGAGGACTTCGGGCTGGCGGGCTGTATCGCGGTGATCCTGCTGTTCCTGGCGTTCCTGTTCGCGGGCATGCGCATCGCCCTGCGATGCGACGATCTGTTCGGCTGTTTGCTTTCGGCGGGCATCGTGGGCATGATTTCCGTTCAGGCCTTCATCAATATGGGCGTGGTGGTCGGCGTGCTGCCCACCACCGGCCTGCCGCTCCCCTTTTTCAGCGCGGGCGGCACCTCCCTTTCCATCACCATGGCGGCGGTGGGCATCGTGCTGAATATCAGCAGGAGCTGCACCACGAACCTCATGTAAACGTTTCACCCTTTTCTTATTCCGGCATAGCCTGAAAGAAGAAAGAATGTGGAAACTGTGGAAGGATTTCGGGTGCTGGGCGGCGAAAAAATAGAAGGACATG
>JAFSNT010000017.1 GCA_017443295.1 Clostridia bacterium | reverse complement strand
CTTGCAGCGCATTGAAGGTCGGGAGATCGACAAATTCGGCAGCCGCGTGCTGCCCGGCGGGGACATGTACGCCCAGCAGCAGCGCTTCCGCGCCACCGTGGCAGACCGCACGGAGGATATGGTGGAGGAGGGGCTTCCGCGTCTTTCCTGCCCCATTCTTCGCTTGAACGCGGAAAACTCCGTACAAGACAACATCCAGGCGATCAAAAACGCGTATGAAAAGGTGATTACTATGCAGGAAAGCGCTCCCCTGACCATCGAAGTGCGCTATCATGCCAACATCCCCCCCCTGGAAAAACTGCCCCAGGGGGATTGGATCGACCTGCGGGCGGCGGAAACCGTGAACATGAAAGCCGGGGATTACCGCCTTATTTCCTTAGGCGTATCCATGAAGCTGCCCGCCGGGTATGAAGCCCACGTGGCCCCCCGCAGCTCCACCTTCAAAAAGTGGGGCATCCTGATGACCAACAGCATGGGCGTGATCGACGAAAGCTATTGCGGGGATGGTGATATCTGGCATTTTTCCGCATTAGCCATGCGGGACACGCATATTGAGAAGGGAGATCGCATCTGCCAGTTCCGGCTGATGAAAAAAATGCCGGACGTAAAGCTGGAGACAGTTGAATTGCTGTCCGCGCCGGATCGGGGCGGCATCGGCTCCACGGGGGAAAGATAAACTCTCATTCGGAAATTCCTTGCGGAAACGCCGGTTCCGGTTTATAATAGATACCAACAACGAAGATCGTATTTCAAAGGAGGACTTCTCATGCCCACCCTGCACAACAGCGCACAGAAAGGCGATTTCGCTCCCACCGTACTCATGCCCGGCGATCCCCTGCGGGCCAAATTCATTGTGGACAATTACCTCACCAACGCCGTGCTGGTGAACAATGTGCGCGGCATTCAGGGCTACACCGGCGAATACAAGGGCAAGCGCGTATCCGTCATGGCCAGCGGCATGGGCATGCCCTCCATCGGCATTTATTCCTACGAGCTGTTCAATTATTTCGACGTGCAGAACATCATCCGCGTGGGTTCCGGCGGTATGCTCTCCCCCAACCTGCATCTGCGCGGCGTGGTGGCGGGCATGAGCGCCTATTCCAATTCCAATTACGGGGCGCAGTTCGGCTTCAAGGGCAATTTGGCTCCCTGCTGCTCCTTCGAGCTGCTGGAAAAGGCCGTGGCCGCGGCCCGGAAAATGGGCGTGGAAATGCCGGTAGGCCCCGTGTACTCCACCGATACCTTCTATGACCTGAGCGACCCCAAGCCTGCCGCCATTCTCAGGGATTTGGGCGTGCTGTGCATTGAAATGGAAGCCTACGCCCTGTACCTGAACGCTGCCTGGGCAGGCAAGAACGCCCTGGCGCTGCTGTCCATTTCCGATAATGTGTTCTCCGGCGAAAGCCTGACCGCCCAGGAGGTGCGCGAAACCTTCACCCAGATGATGGAAATCGCGCTGGAAATCGCGTGAGGATTTTAGTCAGCGCCTGCCTGCTGGGCCTGTGCTGCCGGTACGACGGGCAAATCAAGCGCAATGACCGGGTGCTGGCCCTTGCGGAAAAGCACGAGCTGATCCCCGTCTGCCCGGAACAGTTGGGCGGCCTGCCCACGCCCCGTCCTCCCGCCGAGATCAGAAATGGGCGGGTCATCAACCATGCAGGCCAGGATGTGACCGCGCAATATGAAAAAGGCGCGGCGGAAGCCCTGCGCCTCTATGATCTGCTGCATTGCGACTGCGCCCTGCTCAAAGCCCGCAGCCCTTCCTGCGGCGCGGAACAGGTCTACGACGGCACTTTTTCCGGCACGCTCATTCCCGGCCAGGGAGTCGCCGCAAAGCTGCTTTCACAGCGTTATATCACCGTTCTGTCCGAAGAAAACGATTGGGGGAGCCTCTTGGATTAGGCTCCCCCAATCGTTTATTCTATAAGCCGTAATACGCGAAGTTTTGCAGCGGCCACACCCGCAGCACCACTTTGCCCATCAGTTCTTCCTTGCTGATGCAGCCGAAGGCCTGCACCCGGCTGTCCACGGAGGAGGCGCGGTTATCGCCCATGACGAACAGCTGCTCGGCGGGCACGGTATAGGGAAAGTCGATATCGCACAGGCCTAAATCATAGGTGCGCACATAGGATTCATCCAGCACCAGGCCGTTGACGGACACCCGGCCGTCCTCGTCGATTTCCAGCACGTCGCCTCCGATGGCGATCACGCGCTTGATGATCAGCTTGTTGTTGTAATAAAAGGAACAAACGTCGCCGGGCACATAATCCTTGGTTTTCAGGGCCACCAGCACGTTGCCGGGGGCGAAATTGGGCTGCATGGAGGTGCCGGTCACGCGCAGCACGGGCAGGAAGATGGAAGCTACCAGCACCGCGATGGCCGCCACCACCACGATGGTGCCCGCGGTGCTTTTCAGCGCCTGATGATACTTGCTCTGGTTTTTGGAACGGCGCATTTCGTTCTGAATATCGTCCAGATCGGGAAAGGGCGTTCCTTTCGTCCATTTTGCCATGGCTTACTCCCCGCCTTCCCCGGCGCTGTCGGCGGGCGCGCCGGTTTCAGCGCCGTCCTCCCGGGTCGGGGCCGCTTCTTCCGCGTTTTCCGCGGCGGGTTCGTCCGAAGCCGGTATTTCGGCGGGCGGCGGGGCGTCGGGCGCCGGTTCCGGGCTTTCCTCCGGTTCGTCCTCGTCCTTGCCCATGATCCGCTGGAACGCCATCATCTGCGCTTCGATTTCGCGCAGGCGCTTCTGCATTTCCTTGGCCGCGCCCTGCATGCGAAGCTCGTCGATGCGCTGCACATACTCGGCCCGCACATTTTCCACCCGCTGGTCGGCTTCCGTTTTCAGCTCCTCGATTTTCTTTTCCGCCGCTTCTAAGCGCTCCGTCAGCTCCAAATTGGTCTTCCGCATGTTATAGATCAATTCCAGCAACTCGAAGCGGTCCATGCGCTTCAGCTTCGTTTTCGCCACAGTTCCCATCCTCCGTCTTTCCGTCAGGGAGACGCCGTTCTATCATTCCTCAAAGAATTCCTCGCCGTCCTCCAGCTCCATTTCCCCGTACAAATTATCCGGTTCTTCGGCCACGCCGAAGTAGGCTTCCAGGATGGCCTGGGACCAGGTAACGTGGGAGGTGATATAGTAATTCTGGAGATACTCCGTGTAGAAATCAAAGTAAATGTTGGAATAAATGGGGATGCAGGGCAGCACCTCGTTGTATCGCTCCTGGAAGGAGATCCACTTCACCACATAGTCGTAGAGAGCGCCCGGAGGGGTCTTGCGCATGTCCACGGCCCGCTGGTACAACTCCTCGTCGTCGCTGTAGGTATTGTTCCAGATCCGATGGTCGGGCGTGGGGTCACAGCTGTAGGTGATGGCCGGATCGACCACCACGTGGTAGTTGGTGGCCAGATAGATCATATCCGTGGTACGGGGCTTTTCCCGATAGTAGGTGAGCAGCAGCTCTTCCATCTCCGTGGGCACCAGGGTGAGCAGGATGCCGCACTGATTCAGGTTGTCGATCATGTATTCCTGCATGTATTCGGCGATGCGGTTGCCCGCCGGATACATCATGGACAGGTCCAGCACGATCAGTTCCCCGTCGATCACCTTGCAGCGCGCGTCGTCCACGCCGGGGCGGTAGGTCTCCCCCGCGCGGTTCAGGGTCCAGCCCGCTTCGTCCAGCAATTGGTTGGCCTGGTCAATATTCACGGTATACTGGGTCAGGTTATCCAGATTCAGGGCCTCCCACTGTTCCAGAAGCTTTTCCACTTCCTTGTCGGGCAGGGGATTTTCGGGGTCGTTGTCGATGGGATAATCCAGCTGGCCGTTGATCAGCAGGTATTCCCATTGCTCGATGCCGTAATAGCCGTCCACCCGCAGGCCGAAATCCGTGCAGTAGGCTTTGGTGAGGGCGTCCCGGTCCATGCACCAGGCGATGGCCTGGCGCACCTCTTTTTCATGCACCGTGGGCCAATCGAAGGTAAAGGTCAGGAAGGAAAGGCCGATGCGCGGATAGGGAGAAAAGCGGATACCCTTGGCGGGTCCGTTTTGCATCCCGTCTGTGATGGTGGGGCCATACACCACCTTGTTGACCAGGTGCAGTTCCCCGTCGGCCAGCTGCTGGATCAGGGTATCGTTGTCCGCCAGGGTGAAGCTGATCCGCTCGATGGTGGGGATCACGCCGTTCATGGTGCCCTTGAAATAGGGGTTCCTTTCAAAATGGGCGGTCACGCCGTCGTAAGCGGTCATCACATAGGGGCCGCACACCACGGAAGGATGGGTGTTATAGCCCGTTTCCGGGTCTAAGATGGTTTTGCGCAGCAGCTCGGCGGTATAAACGGGTTCGGGGTTGGAAAGATCCTCGTTGCCGATGTACACGCCAAAGCCGTCGTCGTACACCTTGCAGCCGGGGGCGATCACATGGATGGGGTAGGGGCAGCACAGCAGCAAGCCGATTTCAAAGAAGTACGGCAGGAATTCGTGATCCAGGGTGATGGCCAGCTGATAGGTGTCCAGCACCTCCACGCCGCCTAAGGCGAAGGTCTTTCCGGTGATGTATTCATCGTAGCCCAAGATATGCTCGGCGCGGTAGATTTTGCCGCCGATCTCCTCGATTTCCGGACTCATCATCAGCAGCAGGGAAAAAGCGTAATCCCAGGCCGTGATGGGCGTGCCGTCGGAATAGTACAGATCGTCGTGCAGCGCCATGAAATAGGTGCGGTTTCCCACCGCGTCTTCATTCACGATCACGCGGGCCACCACGGAGGTGTCGATCACATAGGTGCCCTGCTCCTGATCCCAGTTGACCAGATTATAGCCGTGGATCAGGGCGCGCACGTCGATATCCGCCGTGTCGTTGCCGAACATTTCCGTGAAGAAATCGCCCTTCATGACGGTGGGATGGCCCACCAGCAGTTCATCCGGGAATTCGATTTCTTCTTCTTCCTCTTCCGCTTCTTCCACTTGATTGTTTTCCATGGGTTCCCACAGATCCCACTCGTCCCACTCGTCCCAGCTATCCTCGGCCAGGGCGGAAAGGGGAAGGGCCGCAAGCAGAAGCGACAGCGCCAGCATAAGGCCCAGCGCTTTTTTCATGCCTTGATTGATCCGTTTCATGGGCCGTCACCCTATCCTTTCAGCAATAATGTTACTACTCGGCCTTCGGCTTCATAGCAGCGCCATAATCAATCGAAACAGTCGCCCACGTGATTGATGATCGCGCCAAGGCCCAAAGGCGTGTCGTAATCATCAATGTCGATGAAGGGATCGCCCCGGCCGGGCGGCGTGGGCTTCGGCGTTTCGCCGGGCTTCGGCGTAGGCGTGGGGGCGGGCGTCCGCTTTTCGATGGGGATATAGGGCGTCGCCGTAGGTACCGGCGTGGGCGTCGCGTTCCGGTTGGGGGTCGGCGTGGCCGTGGGCACGGGCGACGGCGTGGGCGTGATCGCGGGCACGTGGGTGGGCTTCGGCGTAGGCTTAGGCGTGGGCCGGGGAGGATAATCCGTCGCCGGGGGCGTCGTGGGCGTGCCGGGCTTATCCGTGGGCGGCGGCGCGGTGATTACCGGCGTGGGGGTAGGCGTTGGGGTGGGCCTTGGCGTTGGCGTCGGCGTCGGCGTGGGAGTCGG
>JAFSNT010000150.1 GCA_017443295.1 Clostridia bacterium | reverse complement strand
TCCTTTTGCTCCTGCAATTGGGGAAAGGGGATTTTTTTGCTTTTTTGCCTTTTCTTCGACTTTTTTGCTCTTGCTCAAAAAAGGGGCTGTGAATCAGACAGCTGTTTTCTGCCTTTTTTCACAGCCCCCGTTTTCATTTTATAGGAGGAAGATGCACATGGATATTCGGGAAAACCTTGCGCAGATTGGCGAGGAACTGCGAAAAGAACTGGAAGGCGCGGACGCGCTGTCCGCCCTGGACGCCCTGCGGGTGAAGGTGCTGGGCAAAAAGGGCAGCCTGACGGCGCTGCTGCGCGGCATGGGGCAATTAAGCCCCGAGGAACGGCCCAAGATGGGTCAGGTCATCAATGAAGCCCGTGAAAAGCTCACCGCCCTGCTGGATGAAAAACAGGCGGAGCTGGCCCGGAAGGAAAAGGAAGCCCGCCTCGCCAAAGAGGCCATCGACGTGACCGAACCCCGGCCCGTGCCCCCCATGGGTGCGGAGCATCCCATGAATCTGGTGCTGAACGAGGTGCTGGACTGCTTCACCTCCATGGGCTTTTCCGTGGTGGAAGGCCCCGAAGTGGAGTTGGATCTTTACAACTTTGAATTGCTGAACGTGCCCAAGAACCATCCCGCCCGGGACGCGCAGGACACCTTCTATATCGACGATAACGTGGTGCTTCGCTCCCAGACCAGCCCCGTGCAGGCCCGTACCATGCTCAAGCAGAAGCCCCCCATCCGCATCGTGTGCCCCGGCCGGGTGTTCCGCGCCGACGAGGTGGACGCCACCCACAGCCCCGTGTTCCACCAGATCGAGGGCCTGGTGGTGGATAAGGACGTGACCATGGCCGATTTGAAGGGCACCCTGGACGCTTTTGCCAAGCGGCTCTACGGCCAGGACATCGAAGTGCGCTTCCGCCCCTCCTTCTTCCCCTTCACCGAACCCAGCGCCGAAGTGGATTTGACCTGCTTCAACTGCCATGGCAAGGGCTGTCGCGTCTGCAAGGGCACCGGCTGGATCGAGGTGCTGGGCTGCGGCATGGTGAACCCCAAGGTGCTGGAAATGTGCGGCATCGACAGCAAGGTCTATTCCGGCTTTGCTTTCGGCATTGGCGTGGAACGCATCACCATGCTGCGCTACGGCATCAAGGATATGCGGCTGCTGTATGAGGGCGATCTTCGCTTCCTGAGGCAGTTCCGATAAGAGGGGAGGACACAGCAATGAAAGTATCTATGAAATGGCTGAAACAATATGCCGATATTCCCGTTTCTCCTGCGGAATACGAAAGCCGCATGGTCATGACCGGCACGGGCGTGGAGGGCACGGAACCCATCGCCCCCGAGCTGGAGGGCGTGGTGGTCGGCAAGGTACTCACCTGCCGGGATCACGAAAACAGCGACCATCTGCACGTGTGTACCGTGGACGTGGGCGAAGGAGAGCCTTTGCAGATCGTTTGCGGCGCGCCCAACGTGAAGGAAGGCATTCTGGTGCCCGTGGCGAAGCTCGGGGCCAAGCTGCCCGGCGGCATTGTCATCAAAAAGGGCAAGCTCCGGGGCGTGGAATCCCAGGGCATGCTTTGCTCCGGCCCCGAAATCGGCGTGCCGGTGGAGCTGTACCCCTCCGTGGGCACGGCGGGCCTGCTGATCTTCAACGAAGATTACCCCTTAGGCGCGGACGTGAAGCCCATTTTCGGCCTGGACGATACGGTGATCGACTTTGAAATTCTCGCCAACCGCCCCGACTGCCTCTCCGTCTGGGGCGTGGCGAGGGAAACCGCCGCCGCCATGGGCACCGAACTCAAGCTGCCCAAGATCGAAGTGAAGGAAGTGGGCGGCGACATCCACGATTTCGCCAAGGTGGACGTGCTGGAAGATACCCTGTGCCCCCGGTACGCCGCCAAGGTGGTGAAGAACGTGCGCATCGGCGAAAGCCCCGCCTGGCTTCGGCAGTACCTCCATGCGGCGGGCATGCGCTCCATCAACAACATGGTGGACATCACCAACTTCGTCATGCTGGAAACCGGCCATCCCATGCACGCCTTTGACCTGGACAAGGTGCGGGGCCGCCACATCATCGTGCGCAAAGCGGCGGCTGGCGAAAAGCTGACCACCTTGGACGGCAAGGAATACGCCCTGAACGGCACCGAGCTGATGATCTGCGACGAACAGGGTCCCACCGGTTTAGCCGGCATCATGGGCGGCGAGGAAAGCGAAATCACCGAAAACACCAAGGAAGTGCTCTTTGAGTGCGCCTCCTTTGACCGGGCTTCCATCCGCGTCACCGCCCGTTCCTTGGGCATCCGCACGGAATCCTCCGGCCGGTTTGAACGCGGCGTGTCTCCCGCCACCGTCATGGACGCCCTGAACCGGGCCTGCCAGATGGTGAACGAACTGGACGCGGGCGACGTGATCTCCGGCGTGATCGATATTTATCCCCGTCCCGTGCAGCCCGTCACCCTCACCGTTTCCTGCGCCCGGATGGCCCGGCGCGCGGGCGTTGACATTGCCCCGGAGGAAATGGAAAGCATCCTGAAAAAGCTTTTGTTCACTGTTTCCCGGAACGGGGATGAAATGGTGGTCACCGCCCCCGCCTTCCGCCAGGATATGGAGCAGGAAGCGGACATTTGCGAAGAAGTGCTGCGCTACGCGGGCTATGACCGCATTCCCATCACCCACTTGCGG
>JAFSNT010000149.1 GCA_017443295.1 Clostridia bacterium | reverse complement strand
CCAGCCTGTAGGGAAGCCCGTCGCCTTCCATCCCTTTGGGATGGTCCGAGTCCGTTCGCCGGGGTCGCGCCCCGACTGGTCCACGTTAGTTACCTGCTCTGGCCAGAGCAGCAACCTAACGCTTCATCCCTAAACAGACAGCTTGACTATTATAATCGATCTCTCCGCAAATTGCAAGCATTTTTGCACCTGATTTTCAACTTTTTTTCAAATTTTTTCTGTTCCGCACCATGCGTAAGCCCCCATTTTGCTTCCGTTTCGTTCCATCCTTCATGGCAACCCTTCCGGGCGTGTCATAGGAGAGCAAAAAAGAAAAAGGGCGAACCTTTTTTCAGCGTGGAGAGTTGGGCGTTGAGCGTTGAGATGATATATAGTCTGCCAATACTGACTTCCGAATCATCCGACTATATAAATCTCAACTCTCAACTCTATACGCTCAACTCTCCTGTTCAGCGACACTTAAGCAGCCCCTATTTCTCGATCCCCAGCAGCATCCGATCGTTATCCAGGGCGCGTCCGCTGAGCGTCCGGAACTTTTCCGTCAGGTCCTGAATGGTAAGGCTGGCCCGTTCCTCGCCGGTCACGTCGTAAATCACCCGGCCCTGATCCATCATGAGCGTGCGGTTGCCCAGGTCCAGGGCGGACTGCATGTTGTGGGTGATCATCAGGCAGGTGATATGATTATCCTCCACGATGCTGCGGGTGAGATTCAGCACCTTTTCGGCGGTGCCGGGGTCCAGGGCGGCGGTGTGCTCGTCCAGCAGAAGGAGCTTGGGGATATGGTAAGTCGCCATGAGCAGGGTCAGCGCCTGACGCTGGCCGCCGGACAAAAGGCCCACGGGCTGCTTCATCCGGTCTTCCAGCCCCATGCCCAGCAGGGACAGCCGTTCCCGGAAGGCGCGCTTGTCCGCCGCCGACACCCGGGACAGCCAGCCCCCGTTCCCCGCCGCCAGGGCCAGGTTTTCCTCAATGCTCATATCCGGCGCGGTGCCCAGCTTGGGGTCCTGAAACAGGCGGCCGATCTGCCGGGCGCGGACATGATCCGCCTCCATGGTCACGTTTCTCCCGTCCAGATACACTTCCCCGGCGTCCGGGTAAAACGTGCCGCAGATCAGGTTGAACAGGGTAGATTTTCCCGCGCCGTTGGCCCCGATAATGGAAACGAAATCCCCCTGGCGGATGTGCAGGGTCAGATCCTTCAGCGCCCGCTTTTCGTTGACGGTGCCGGGATTGAAGGTCTTGGAAATCCTGTTGAGCCGCAGCATCAGCCCTTCCCCCCTTCCGCCTGGCCGGGAACGCGCTTGCGCATCCGCAGCGTTTTCAGCATCATGGGGAACTGCCTGCGCAGGTACGGCCCGGAAATGGCGATGATGACGATAATAGAGGAAACGGCTTTCAGCATGAACGCCGGCATATCCATCCGCAGGGCCAGGGCGTACACCAGCCGGAACAGGAACGCGCCCAGCACCGCGCCGACCGCCCGAAGCGTGACGCCCCGGTGCTTGCCGAAAAATACGCCGCCGATCAGCAGAGATGCCAGCGCCACCGTGACCATGCCGCTGCCCATGTTGACTTCATAGTTCTTCTGCTGCTGGGCCATGAGACACCCGGACAGGGCCGTGAACGCGTTGGAAACGCACAGGCCCACGGTGGTGGTGAAAGCGGGGTTGATGGAGGAGGAGCGCACCATATCGGCGTTGCTGCCCGTGGCGCGGATGGCCAGGCCCAACTTCGTGCGCAGGAAAAAGCTCAAAAACACGACCACCAGCGCCACCGCGATCAGCATCACGATCAGGGTATACTGTCCCGCCAGGGGCGTGCCCTTGAGCAGGTTTTTCGTCAGCGTGAACACGGTGACGGTCTTGTTCATGGGCAGGGTGGCCTTGTTGCCCGTCAGCGCCATATTCAAAGAATACAGCCCCGTGTTCACCACGATGCCCGCCAGCAGGCTCTGCACGCCCATGCGCATTTGCAGGGTAGCCGTCACGAACCCCGACGCCATGCCCGCCAGCATGGCCGCGGGCAGCGACAGCCAGGGATAACCCGCGATGGCCGCCAGCGCGCCTACCGCCGCGCCCAAGGTAAAGCAGCCGTCAGTGCTCAGGTCGCACACGTTCAGCATGGAATAGCTCAAAAACAGCGCCAGTACCGTCAGCGCGTTCACCAGGCCCAGCTCCAGCGCGGTCTGGCCCAAGGCCAGCCATTTGTCGATCGTCATAGAAGTTAGCTCTCCGAAAAAAGATTTGAATTGAAAAGTGAAAAGTGAAATTTTATATCGTGCCACACACAGTGCTGTCCTTTCAGCTCTCCACTTTTCACTTTTCAATTTCCACTTTTCATATCAGTACCAGGTCTGGCAGAACATGTACACGAAATAGGGGCGCTCGTCGGTATGCGTCACGTAATTGTTGAAGGTTTCGGGATCGGTCTGATCCTCCTTGGGCACGGGAGAGATGTTCTGGCAGGTCACGTTTCTGGGGTCGTACACATAGCAAAACCGGGTCACGATGTTGGATTTTTTCAATTCCTTCACGTTCACAAAATCCCAGTTGCCCTCCACGGTGGATACCCGGTAGGTACCGTCGCCCAAGTCCTCCACGTCGGTCACCAGCGCGATGTGATGTCGGTTGGATGGCGTGCCCTTCTTAGGGTTGTTGCCGTAGATCACCAGGTAGCCGGGGCGCGGGATGCGGGTGGCCCGCTCCATGTTGATAAAGGCGTCCCGGAAGCGGCCCACGCCACCCACCCGGATGCTGTAAGGCGCGCCGTCGGGGCCGGGTGTCAGCTTGGCGGTCTTGTTTTCGTCGCCCTCCGCCGCCATGGGGATGCCGGCCCTTTCCATACAGTAGGTAGCGAACACGCCGCACCATTCGCACTTGGCGCCCCACCACTTGAGGTATTTGTTGGTTTTTACCTCGTTGGTCAGGTTCTGATTGCCGTTTTCCTCCCACTCGGCGAGGGCGATGTCGATCACGGTCTGAATAGCCTCCGGTACGGGCCGATCCCGGGTTTCATCCCGGATGACGGTAACATGCACGGTGGCGGTGTTCTTTTTTCCCGTCAGGGTCAATGTGGCCTCCCCGGGCTTATAGCCGATGATCCGCACGACCTTGTTGCCGGTGTTTACCTCGATCTCAGCGTTGGCCACGTCGGGATCGCTGCTTTCCCACTGGCCCTGGAAGGACTGGGTGTAGGTTTCAAACTTGCCCTCCGTCAGGGTCAGCTTCAGATCCTTGGGCAGCTTCACTTCCGTCTTGGCCTTGCTCTTGGCCGCCAGAGCGGACAGGGGCGAAAGGCAAAGCGCCAGCAGCAGAGCAAAGCAAATCATCCGTTTCATAACATTTACCTCCAGTTATTCTTCGCCCGTCACGCAGGTTAAGGGCGCCGCGATTGTTCTTTCTCTCCGGGATCAGCGCCTCCGTCTCCCTGCGGTTCAGGCGATCCATCCTCTCCCCCGGCCGCGCGGCGCATGCTCCACGCGCTGTCGTAGATCACGGCGGACAGGCCGACGATCATCGTGAAATAATAGGTAAAAAACCGCCACATCAGCAGCGCGCCCACCAGCTTATCCGCCGGGAACACATGCTGAAAGAAAATGTAGAAGCCGCCCTCCTGGGCGCCGGACGCGCCGGGCAGGGGCGTGAAGGACGCGGCGATGAACAAAAGGAACTGCAGGGTCAGCACGTCCCAGTAGGTATACTGATTGAGGCCCAGGGCACGGTAGATGCAGTAGGCGATGCTCATGAGACCCAGCACCTGCAGGCACGAAATCAGATACAGATGAAAGAGCCGCACGGGATGATGGGTGAGGTAATCCACGGAAGCGTGGAAATCGCCGATGGCCCCCTCCGCCCGTTCGGTGAGCTTCTGGACGTCCTTCACCAGATGCAGGGCTTTGCCCGCGCGAATCAGGAAATTGATGATCCCCCGCACGATGTTCTTGTTGATGGCCATCAGGATCACCAGCGCCACCGTCAGCCCGTTGAGGATGAAGCCGGCCAGCACGATCCATTTCGCCTCGTCAATGCACGTCCGAACAATGGTTGGGTTGAAGATCCACAGCAGCGCGCCGAGGCTTAACAGCGCCGTCTGGAACGTGAAAAACTTCACCGCCAGCCCGGAGGAGGAAATGCCCGCCGGTATCCGGCGCTTTTTCAGCGCCAGCACCTGCATGGGCTGTCCGCCGGTGGCCGCGGGCGTGATGGCTGAATAAAAGCTGCCGATCAGTGCCACCAGCAGGGACAGGCTGAACCGGATTTTTACTTTTTGCTGACGGAAAAACACATGCAGGCCCATGGCCTCGAACGTCATAAACACGCACCAGGAGCCGACGGCCGCCAAGATCCATAAGGGATTCGCGCTGCGCATCGCCGTCCAGGCGTCGCCGATATCGCCGCCCGTGGCGCTCACATACAGCACCGCCGCCAAGGTGATCACGATGATGCCGATGTTGAGCAAATTGCTCCGGGCCGCCTTGGACATTTTCTTCAAGGGTTGCCTTCCTTCAATCCAGATAGTGCGGAAAAACCGCCTTTTATCAGTATATCATATATCCCGCGGGTTTGTCACTCACTTTTTTCGGCATGCCCAGGGTTTACGCATGAAATGCAAATTGGGATTTATTCAGGTAGGAGGTAGGAAGTAGGAGGTAGGAGGTTTTATATAGTCAGTCTAATAAGAAAAAGTCGGGCTTTCATTCTTTGGAAAACACTATATGATCTCCTACCTCCTACCTTCTACCTCCTACCTCTACAACTCCCACTTTCTCATTCATGCGTGAGTCGGTATGCCGCCTCTCCTGCCGCCGGATGCGGTTGATGTGGCGCTCAAAATCGCCGTTTTCCAGGAGGGTCGCCAGCACGTACTGCTCAAAGGCGGGCACGGGGCAGGAATAAAACCCCGCTTTTTCCTGAAACAATTGCAGCAGCCGGGGCGGCAGCACCATATAGCCCACGCGGATGGAGGGGGACACGGTGCGGGAAAAAGTATTCAGGTAAATCACGTTCTGGTTTTCCGCCCGGGCGAAGACTGTTTCCTCCGGCTTGCGCAGGAGGGAAAATTCGGACTCGAAATCGTCCTCCACGATGAACCGCTCCCCCTGGCCCGCCCATTGCAGGTATTCCCGCCGCTTGGAGGCGCTGGCAGTGACGCCGCTGGGGAAGCTGCGATAGGGGGTGATATGCAGCACCTGGGCCTGCGTCTTTTTCAGCGCGTCGGACCGAATGCCGTCCCGGGCCAGGGGCAGAAGGTCACATTGAACGCCCCGCGCCCGGTACACCTGCTCGATTTTTTCATAGGAGGGGGATTCGATGGCGAACACCCGGCTGCTGCCGAGCATTTCCACCACAAGGCCGTACAGGTATTCCGCGCCGGAGCCGATGACGATCTGCTCGGGGCTGACGCGAATGCCCCGGTTCCGGGCGAGATAATGGGACAGGGCCCCGCGCAGCTCCTCGCAGCCCGCGTTGGGGGACTTGTTCAGGATATTTTCTCCGTATTCGGCCAGCACCCGGCGCATGGTGCGGGCAAGCGTGGCGAAGGGGAAAGCGTTTTCCGGGCGGGAAACATACCGCACCGGGGGCCGGATACCGGCAGGCGCGGGCGCGAAGCCCTCCAAAGGCCGGAAAATCACAAAAAAGCCGCTGCGGGGCCGGGCCTCGATGTAGCCCTCCTGGCAGAGCAGCTCGTAGCTGTGTTCCACGGTGATCACACTCACGCCCCGGTCCCGGGCCGTCTGCCGCCGGGAGGGCAGGCGCGCCCCGAAGGGCCACACTCCGTCGGTGATCTCCTGCCGCAGCGCTTCATACAGGGTCAAATACGCCGGTTTTTTCCGTTCCATCTGGTCTTATGTTTTTCTCCTGTTCTGGCACTTTTCACAGGGCCAAATTGGGCTTATACTGTCGCACGTAATCCAAGGAAAACGGATGCAAGAAAGAGGTGACGATCCATGAAGAAACAGGATGTCAAGGTGGTTGAACTGGTGTTTGTGGGCGTGCTGGCGGCCATGGTGTATGTGGTCACGCTGTTCCGCTTCCCGCTGTTAGGCTCGAAGGTGCATTTTGCCAACGCCGTGTGTCTGCTGGGCGGCATGCTGTTAGGGCCGTGGCTGGGCGGGATCGCCGCCGGGCTGGGTTCCGCGCTGTACGACGCTTTTAACGGGTACGATTTTCTGAACGTGACGATCACGTTCGTCAGCAAGTTCGCCATGGCCTGGGTGTGCGGGGCCATCATGCACAAAACCGGCAAAGGCAAGCTGCGCATTGACCGCACGGTGCTTTCCGCCGTGGCCGGGGCGCTGACCTATGTGGCGCTGTACATGCTGAAAACCTTCATTTTCGGCCTGATCGCCGGGAACGGCTGGGCCGCTGTGATCAGCAAGTTCCCCGCCTCCATCATCAATGCCGGGGCTGCTATCGTGGCCGCCCCCGTGTTCTTCCACGCGGTGCTGCCCGCCCTGCGAGGCGCAGGCGTACTCAAGCACATACGCACAGAAGAAACTTGAATAATAAGCGGCAGGAAAGTGGAAAGTGAAAAGTGGAAAGTGGAAATTTATAGTGATCTCGCCAACGCAGCCTGACGTTGCACTATATATAATTTCACTTTTCACTTTCCACT
>JAFSNT010000148.1 GCA_017443295.1 Clostridia bacterium | reverse complement strand
TCCTTTTGGAAAGGAACAGAACATGAAACTGATTATCGCGGAAAAAAAGAGCGTCGGGGAGGCCATTGCCGCCGCCATCGGCGTGAAGGATAAGGAAAAAGGATATATGGAAGGGCTGAACGCTATCGTCAGCTGGTGCATCGGCCATGTGGTGGAGTTGGCCCCGCCCTCCGCCTATAACGAGCGTTTTCACATTTGGCGCTGGGACGATCTGCCCATCCTGCCGGAACAATGGCTTTATACGATTCGCGGCCATGTTCAGGAGCAGTACAAGGTGCTGGCCGAACTCATGAACCGTCCCGACGTGGATACCATCGTGTGCGCCACCGACGCGGGCCGGGAGGGGGAACTGATTTTCCGGCTTTTGTATGAAAAGACTGGCTGCAAAAAGCCTGTTCAGCGCCTGTGGATTTCTTCTATGAGCGAGGACGCCATCCGGCAGGGCTTCCAAAGGATGCGGCCCGGACAGGATTATGACCGTCTGTACGCCGCAGCTTTATGCCGCCAGAAGGCTGATTGGATGATCGGCATCAACGCCAGCCGGATTTTTTCGCTGCTGTACAGCATCACGCTGGTCGTGGGCCGGGTCATGACGCCCACGCTGGCTATGATCGTAGCGCGGGAAGAAGCGATTTCCCATTTCGTTCCCGAACGGTTTTATACCGTGGATCTGCGCTGCGGGTTTATTGCCAGCAGCCCGCGCCTGAACAGCAAGGAAGAAGCGGAGAGGATTGCCGCCCTGTGCCAGTATAAGACGGCTACGGTAAAATGCATTGAAAAGAAAAAGCGCACCGAAAAGCCGCCCAGGCTGTATGACCTGACCGCGCTCCAGCGGGACGCCAACCGCCTGTACGGCTACAGCGCCCAGCAAACCCTGGATTATACCCAAGCCCTGTATGAAAGCAGACTTGTGACTTACCCCCGCACTGACAGCCGGTATCTGACCGGCGATATGGAAGAAACGCTGCCGGGACTGGTGCAGGCCGTATCCGGGGCGTTTCTGTTTACCTCCGGCGTGAATCATCCTGTACACCCGGCCCAGGTGATCGACGATGAAAAAGTATCCGACCATCATGCTATCATCCCCACCCTGGATATGGCCCGCGCCGATCTGGCCTCCCTGCCTGCCGGACAGATGGACATTCTGCAACTGATTGTTATGAGGCTGCTGGCTGCTGTCAGGGACGATCACGAATATGAGGATACAATCATCACCGTTTCCTGCGAAGGAACGGAGTTCACCGCCCACGAAAAGAAAGTGACCAAAATGGGCTGGAAAATCCCCGAAGCCTTGTTTCATGGCAGTTTGGGAGGAAGGGCAGCCCAGGAGCAGAAGGAAGAAACATTTCATATCCCGGATTTGAAGGAAGGGCAGGAACTCAAGCCTGTTATGGCAGCGGTCAAGGAAGGAAAAACAACGCCGCCCCTGCATTTTACAGAAGGAACGCTGCTGGCCGCCATGGAAACGGCGGGCGTAGAGGATCTGCCGGAAGACGCCGAGCGCAAGGGCCTTGGCACACCCGCAACCCGCGCCGGGATCATTGAAAGCCTAATCAAAGAAAAACAGGTGGAGCGCAAGGGGCATGGCAAAGTACAATACCTGATCCCCACCAAGTTAGGGCAAGGCTTGATCCGTATCGTGCCGGAAATGTTCAAATCCCCCTCCATGACGGCAGAGTGGGAGCAGAGATTGAAAGCCATCGAGCAAGGACGGGGAGACCCGGACGCTTTCCTGCGGGACGTGGACGCCATGCTGCGGAATATCTACGAAACCGAGGAAACGAAACCCGGCATGGAGCCATATTTTGACGTGAACTATGATTCCATCGGGAACTGCCCCCATTGCGGCAACAGGGTCCATGAAATC
>JAFSNT010000147.1 GCA_017443295.1 Clostridia bacterium | reverse complement strand
GTGGTTAGTCTGTTCCCACATCCGGCTTCCTTCAGATTCCGCCTCACGACGGACACCCTTGCCTTCGGCTGTATCCTTCCCGCTACCGGGCGGATTCGGGTCTCTCACCCTTTAGAAACGTGCGCCGCCGGGCGCACCACCAACGAAAAAAGACAGGCACGATTGATGCCTGCCTTTTTTGATTGATATCGAGCAGTTTTATTCCCCTTCCGCGGCGGGCGCGAGAAGCATTGCCCCAAACGCGGCGTTATCCACCGTGGCCTGCGGGAAATTATTGTCGGTAAAGTGCCTTGCCGTGGAGAAATAGAAGCTGCCCCAAACGGGGTCATACGTCAGCATGGCGCAATTGTCTTCGTCGCTGACCATCACCACGGTCACGGGGAACGCCTCGTTATCCGCCGAGCCGGTCAAATAGATTTTCCCGTTGGCGGCGGCCGTCTGGGCGAAATAGTTCAGGATCTCGGCCCTCGACACGTTTTCAGTTTCAGCAAGTCTTTCCTGGGCGGACAGGACGATCCGCCCGGCGGTCTCCGTGGCTTTTTCCGCGTCCGCCGTGAAAACGACGCCCGCCTCTTTCAGGGTGGAGGCGTTAAACTTATACGTAAACGACCCCAGCACGAAGACCTTGCAGCTCGCCGCCGTTCCTCCGCCGTCGGCGGCGGTCGCCGTTACGGTGCAGACGCCGGCCTTGACCACCGTGACCGTTCCGTTTTTCACGGTCGCCACGTTCTTGTCGGAGGTATCCCATTTCACCTTCCGGTTTTCCGCGTTCTCCGGCAGCACTTCCAGGGAGATTTCGGCGGTGTCCGCGGCGTCCTGGGTGGTATCCTTTTCCCACAGGATCAGCATTTCGGCGTCCAGCTCGATCTTTTCCACCCCCTGCTTCACCGTAAACTGCACGCTGGCGGTGAGCGCCTTGGTCTGATTGGGCTGATCCGTTTCGCAGGTGATTTTCACCTTGCCGGGCTGATGGGCCGTCACCACGCCGTTTTCGTCCACCGTGGCAATGCACTCGTCGCTGCTCGTCCAGCGCAGTTTCGTATACGCTGCGTCCTTCGGCGTTATCGTCGTTTCAATCTGTACGGGCAGGTTGACGAATAAAAGGTTGCCCTTGATCGGCGACGCCGCCTTGACGGATTTGACGGAGGTGTATACCGTCACCTCGCAGGAGGCCGTGGCGACCGCGTTCTTTCCCAGCATTGCCGTGCAGGTGATCGTCGCTTCGCCCGCCGCTACGCCGGAAACGGTGCCTTTGGCGTCCACGGAGGCGATTTTCTTATTGGAGCTTTCCCAGGTATATTTCAGTTTTTCCGTGCTTTCCGTGGCAGCCTCCAGCTTCATCTTGACGCCGGTGCCGATCAGCAGGCTGCTTTCGCTGAGGGTGATGGAAACCTCGCCCTCCGCCAGGGCGGGAAGGAGCATGGCCGCGCAGAGCAGCAGCGCGAGGAGGACCGTCATGATTCTTTTCATCGTTTTTTGCCTCTCTTTCTATCCCTGCCGCGCAGCCGGTCAGGTCGCGGGTTCCGTCACCGCAAAGAGGCTGATCCCGCCGCCCCGCGGCATATCGAAATACCAGTTGCCGTTTTCGTCCTGTTCCAGGGGCGTCTTTTCTTCTTCGCCGTTCAGCACGCTGGTCACCCTGTACCCGTCCGCCGCCTGAACCTCTACCAGCACGCGCTCGCCTTCGCACGCCACAGGATAGCCGGAACTGATCCGGATATCCTCGCCGTCCGCCTTCTTCAGCGTGAAGGCGGCCTGATCGGATTCTTCCGTGCGGATGATATAGCGGATGGCCTTTTCTAACGCTTCGGTGGAGTTGCTTTCAACCACGGTATCCGTTTCTTTGCCCTGCCGCATCACCACGTGGCCCGAAGCGGTGGGAATGATGCGCCATGCCAGAATGACTTGCGTTTTTCCGTTGATTCCCACGCCGCTCCTGCCGGACATATCGGCCACCAGGATCGGCGCTTCCGAAGCGTTGATGGTGCCAGCCACGATCAGCTGCACCCGCTGGTCGGAATAGAACTTGACGCCGATCCTTCCGGCCGTGACGTCTTCCTTCACGAAAACATTCGCTACGTTGCCGCCGTCAACTTCAAGCCGCAGGGCAATATCCCCAGCTGTGACTTTTCCGAATGTCAAATCCGAATAATAACCGCTGCCGTATTGCTGGAATTGCAGCGCGACCCCAGGCGATTCCAGCTCGCCGATCTCCACGCTGATCAGCGTTTCCTTTCCATTGCCTTTCATCTTGGACTGGACCCACACGCCGTACTCTCCGTCGCAATGAACCTTTTTGGCGGAAAAAATCAGTGTGGAACTGTCTTCCGGGAAAGCAAGAATGCCATATTTGCCTTTGGCATAAATTTCATTCACATGAATCCTGGCCGCGGAAGCGCCCGCTTCCTTGATCAGAAAACCCTGGTAGTTGCCCTCTGACCGGCAGTTTCCGCCTGTCAGGCTGATGAAGCCGCCGTCCTTTGCATCAATTTCAGCCGAGCATCCTTCAGGCGTGATGATTTCATCAAAACTGGCTATAATGGATCCGCCCTCAGCTTCCAGAGCAATGCTCCAGTCTCCACCCGAAATCCGGTCAACACTGATTATGCTGTGGCTGTTCACATTTTTCGCCCAGATACCGCCGCCATGGTCGACCGTTATATCTCCGATTTCAAACATCTGAATCTCGCCGGCAGGAACTTTGAATACGCCCCTCTCCGTGAGATTTTTCTTTTCCGCTGCCGCCGGCAAAGTAATCATCGCCAAACACAGCGCGAGCATCAGCAACAACACTCGTTTCATTTTTCTAACCTCCCATGTAAAGCTGTATATATATTTTATATAATTTGCCGGGACGCGTCAACGATTTTGGCTTAAGCGGTCGTTTTTTCGGTTCAAACGGTCAAAAAAAAGCGGCATATAGCCGCTGAATTCAAAGCAATCGCGTCATCCCACGGTGATGATATGCCGCCGTGCAATGCTTTCGCCCGGTTCCAGGCGCATAAAGCCGGGCTTTTGGTCGATGGCGGCGGGGGCGTCCACGAAATCGGGGCCGTTGCACCAGGGCTCGATGCAGATATAGGGGGCCTTGGGCTTGGTCCACAGCAAAAGGAAGGGATGGTCGGGATAATCCACCTGGCTGGTGCGGCTGTGCTTATTGCTGCGCAGGGTCACGCCCCGGCTTTTCAGGCTGCGGAACACCAGCGCGTCCACGGAGAAGTATTCGTATTTCAGGGGCAGGGTTTTGGCATGCTCGGCCAAGATCACGGTTTCATGATCGTTCAGGTTGCCCAGGAGGGGCGAATGGGCCAGGGTTTCTTCCTCGTCGAACACGATTTCATAATCCTCGATGCCGCTGGGGGTGGCGTAGGCTTCATGGGAACCGATGCTGAAGCAGAAGGGCCGCTGATCCCGGTTAGCGACGGTGTATTTCACTTCCAGCTGGTTGTCCTTCACGGTATACGTGGCCCGCAGGTCGTATTCAAAGGGGAAGCCCTCGTGCTTTTCCTGGAGCAGGAAGGTGGCCTGGTTTTCCTTTACGTCCTCCGCCTGCCATTCCAGGGGCCGGATGAAGCCGTGCTTGGGCATGGGATACCATTTCCCCTGCCATTCGTAGCTGTCGTTTTTCATGCCCCCCGCCACGGGGAACAGAATGGGCGCGCGGTTGGGCCAGAAAGCGGGATCGCCGTTGAACATCCGCTCCACGCCGTTTTTATCCTGGATGGACTGGATTTCCGCGCCCTTGGAGGAAATGGTCACAGACAGCAGACCGCTTTTGATGGTAATCAGTTTCATAAGGCACCTTCCCTCGTTTTTTCATAACGCTCGCCGCTTTTCCATTCGGAAGCGGCGAGACGCGCAACCGTCCCTTTGGGCCGGTCGCCTCGTTATTCGTCTTCGCTTTCCCGTTCGATGTCGGGATCGTCGTCGCAGAGTTCCTCTTCTTCCCCGGCTTCCCCTTCGGGAAATACGGCCTGGGTGATTTCCTTTGCCCGGTCATACTGGGCGAAGGGCACATACAGGCTGTACAGCTCCAGGGAAAAGCCGGTGAGCGCCGTCATGGCCGCGCCTAAGCTGCCCTGCTTCAGGTACGGAATCTTTTCCTGATCCAGCAGCTCGCAGGCCATGTCCACCCAAATCTGCCCGCCGGACAGCAAGAAACAGGGATCCTCCGGCAAAGCGTCCCGATGGCATGCTTTTCCGCACTCGGGGCAGATTTCGCCCTCCGTCAATCGCTTGCACCGTTCACAATACATAGCGTTACCCCCTTTCCAAATTACACGCCTTTTTTGATCCATTCCGCCCAAGCCGCTTCATCCGCCCCCAGGGTCACCTGCTCGCCGCAGCGCACGATGGGCGTGCGCAGAAAGCGGGGATATTCCGCCAGAGTGTCCAGGATATACTGGGCGTCGTCAGTGTGGGCGGCGGGATGGCCGATCGCCTCCGGGTTTTTGCGGTCGATCAGGTTTTCCGCGCCTAAGCGCCGAGCGAACAATTGCAGCTCCCGTGCGCCCAGCTTATGCTTTTTGAGGTCCAGCAGCTGATAGGGCACCCGCCGTTCCTTGAAAAACCGTTCCGCCTTCTGGGTATCGAAATTCTTTTTCAGGCAGTAAATCTGAATGCTCATGCTTGGGGCTTCTCCCCGTCCTCATCCTCAATGAAGGGCAGCGGCACCCGATTTTCTCCGTCCTCCCACAGGCGTTCCAAATGATAGAAGCGCCGATCCTCGGGATGGAAGATATGCACCAGCACCGTACCGTAATCCAGCACGATCCAGCGCCCCTCGCCCTGTCCTTCCCGGGCGCGAAGGGTCACGCCCTCCATTGCCAGAGCGTCGTCCACATCGTCCGCCAGGGCCTTTACCTGCAGGGCGGACCGGCCGCTGGCAATTACCATATAATCGGTGATCACGGTCAAATGGGCCACGTTCAGTACGGTGATATCCTGCGCTTTTTTATCGCACAGGATGCGCGCGATTCTCAGGGCCAAGCTGCTGTTTTCCATTCAGATTCCTCCTTCTTCTTCCTCCAGCGCCAGCAGGCGCTTTTCTTCGGGGGTCATCAATCCTTTCACATAGGCCATTGTTTTTAACGACGACGGGTCAAACGCCCGATTGGTTTCTTTCAAATATTCCTGGGTGAGCTGGAAGGAGCGGTATACGGCGGCGGGCAGGGATACGTCCGCCAGGCGGCGGAGCTGGGCAAGCCCCCTGTAATCCTCCCGGTTTTCCTCCGTGGCGTCCGCCACGAAAACGCACATTTCCAGCCGGGACATGCCCGCGCGGCCCACGGTATGGCTGCGGATGGCGTTCAATACGTCCTCGTCCCGAATACCGAATTCCTTTTTCGCCAGATAAGCGCCCACCGGGGCGTGGAGCAGCGCGCCGGAGGTCAGGATGGCTTCATCCTCCGTCAGGTGTTCTTCCCGTGCCAGCCGGGCCATGTCCTTCAGGCTCATGCCCTTGGCGCAGTCGTGCAGCAGTCCCGCCAAAGCCGCTTTCTGAATGGGCAGGCCATGGACGCCCGCCAGGCGCACCGCCTCCTTCCGCACGCCTAAGGTGTGCTGGAAGCGGTGGGGATTCATCATGGTTTTCAGTTTCGGGATAAAATCCGGCTGATACAGACCGTGCAGGGCCATATACGAAAGCACCTTGGGATTCAGCCCCGGCGCGTCCTGGTATTGCGCCGACTGCAGGCGGATCATGGACGCGGAATAGGGCGTGCGGAATTCCGGCAGCAGTTCGATCCGCGCCCCCGCACGCCGGGCCTTTTCCAGGGCCTCCTCCGCAGCCACGCCGCTGCGGGCGAAGCACAGGAAGCCGCACTGCGCAAACAATTGCTCCGCCTGATACCAGTAAGGCAGGCTGACCAGCTTATCCGCGCCGATCAGAAACACAAACTCCGCCTGGGGAAATTCCCGCCGCAGGGGCGCGACAGTATCCCACGTATATTTGACGCCCGGGGCCATCCCCGCCTGGGAAAGCAAAAGTCCCTTTTCATCCTCGATGGCCAGGCGGCACATGGCAAGCCGGTCCGGCGCGCCTGCGTCCGCTTCCCGGTGAGCGGGCCGGGCCATGGGCAGCAGGATCACGCCGTCCAGGCCGCCCAAACGCAGCGCTTCCCGGGCCAAGGCGATATGCCCCGCGTGAATAGGGTCAAAGGTACCGCCCAATACGCCCAGTTTCCGCAAAACGATCACTCTCCTGTCCATATTATACAGCATTTTGGGCATTCTGAAAAGAGGGAGGGGACACAAGAATGCAGGAATATTTGCATCGTTCGCGCTTGGGAAGCATTTTGGACGGCATCGGCTTTCATTTTCTTGCGCTGGCTGTCAGCTTTTTCTGGTTTCTGCTGCTCTGGGGCCTGCGCCTTTCCAGCGTTTTGGCGGGGCTTGCTCTGTACGGGATGATTCTGCTTCTGCGGCGTAAGGCGCGGGACGACCGGCTGACCCGCCGGGAAAAGCAGATGCGGGCCGCCATCGGCGGGGAGCTGGCCTTGGAAAGGCTGCTGCTGACCCAAAAGGAGCGGGCGCACTTTGAAACGGCCATGCTGCTGTCCATGGCCCATCCCCTGGTGCTGCTGCAAACGGGCGAGGAAGGGGTTCTGTGCGATTTGAAGGGCCAAAAGGTGCTGATCGCCTTTTTGCAGCGCCCCGCTTCCGCCGCCGCGGAGGCGGATCAGGTGCTTGCCATGCAGCGGGCGGTGCGCCTGCTGCGCGCGGACAGGGGGCTTTTGTGCGTGCCCTGCGCCATCTCCCCCAAGGCCCGGGAGCAGGCCCAAAATCAGCCCCCCGTGAGCTTTCTTTCCAGAGAGGAAATGATCGCCCTGTTCGGCCGGGCGAATCCCGCCACAGACGCCCAATTGGTGGCCCTGGGCCGGAGGAAAAAAGCGCCCCGGCCCGCCCGCTGGCCGCGCCTGGTGCTGGATCGCCGCCGGGCAAAGCGCTACGCCTGCTACGGCGCGCTGCTGCTGGTCATGAACCGGCTCACCGGCTTTTTCTTTTACGCCCCGGCGGGGCTGCTGTGCGTGGGGCTGGCGGCGGCGTGCAGGTGCGTCAGGGAGAAGAACACTCTATTCGGGGATTTGTAAGGGGCAGGCAAAAAGGAGTTGAGAGTTGGGAGTTGAGAGTTGAGATTTATATAGCGAATATGTTCAGAATCCTGATGACAGACTATATATGATCTCAACTCCCAACTCTCAACTCTCCACTCTGAACCTCGCGCTGACCGCTCCCGTCCCTTTCGCATACCCTGAAAGTAAAGGGGGGAATCGCCATGCAGCTGTGGGCGGCGGACGGAGAACGGGGGCTGATGCGGGCGAAGGGCGGGGCTTTCAGCAGGTTAGGGCCGCCCTGCGGCGCGCTGTGCTGCGGGTGGGGGCGGGTATTCTGCGCGGAGCAGCACCGGTGCGTATGCCGGAACCGGGAAGGGGGCGTGCTGTTCGATCTGCCCCTGCCCACCGGCGTGTGTGCTATGACGGTGTGGGACGGCCAGGTATGCGCCCTGTCCTCCGACGCGGACAGCGTGACCGCCTTTTCCGCCCTGACGGGAGAACTGCTCTGCTGCGCCCCGGCGGGGGTGTACCCCCGGGACTTGTGCGTTTCCCGCCAGGGCCGGTTTTTAGCGGTGGCGGGCGGGGCCAGCGGCAGCGTGCTGCTGCTGGATCGGAACCTGCGCCTGCTCAAGGAATACCGCCTGCCGGGCACCGTGTGCGGCGTATGCTGTATGCGGCACGGCCTGCTGGCCCTGTGCGCCGTGGAGCGGGGCGACATTGAAACCAGGCTTTTGCGCGTGAGCCTGCGCGGCGCGGCGGAGGAGGTATTTTCCTCTCCCCTGACGCCCTCCTGCCTGTGTCCCCTGCCGGGACGCGGCTGCGCCGTGGGCTGCATGGGGCGGGTGCTGTTCCTGTCCGCCGATTATAAAACCGTGGGGGCGCTGTCCTGTCCCTGCCCTGTGCGCATGCGGCCCACCCGGCAGGGCCTGCTGATCTGCGACCCCTGCCAGGGCACGGCGGCGCTGGCGGGCGGACCCGTGCTGTATCGGGGGCAGTCGCCCCAGGACGCGGTGATGGTATGATGAAGATGATTTCAAGAACACTTTAAGTCATTAAGGTAGGAGGTAGGAAGTAGGAGGTAGGAGGTTTATTTTGTGTTTACAAAAATTCAATCATGATGCCGGGTTCGTTTTGTAGACTATATAAAACTTCCTACCTCCTACCTCCTACTTCCTACCTGATTTAAAGTGTTCTTTATCAGTCAAAAAAAAGAGCGCATAGCATCGCGTGCCGCGCTCTCAATAAAGCCTGGGCTTGCGTTCCCGGGCATACATCAGTTCCGTTTTGTAGCCGCTGCGGATGATGAACTGGTAGGCGTCGTCCTTCTGGCCGTTGGGCCGCGTCACCTTGTACCGTTTCAGCTTGTAGCACCGGCTTTCCAGCAGCACCGGCAAATCGTCGGTGATCGCCTGGGCCAGGGCCATGGTGCGCCGGGGGTTCAGGGGCCGGTGGCCCCATTCCGACATGACGAAGGCCCCGATCTCTCCCGGCGGACACACCGAGAAAAACACGACGCGGGTGCGCTCAATAAGGACGTGGTCGATATCGTGGCTGCGGGCTTCCACGATCAGGGGATAGATTTCGTAGTACAGCATGCTGCCCCGCATGCGCTCCACGTCCATCCGTTCATGCTGACGGCGAACGTGATCCATCCACAGGATCGCCAGCATGCCCACAGCCGCCGCACAAAAAAACAGCGTCCATCCGCTCATCCGCATGAACTCCTTCCCTCATCAATATATTGTGTATTGTATCACCCGCTATGCACAATTGCAAGGCAGATTCAAGATTGTACGTAATTTGTAATATTTTTGACAATTCTGTCAAAACAGCGCGATGCACGGCTGGCATCACGATGAGACAACCGCGTTAAGCGCGGTTCGCCGTCCAGCCGGGCCGCGTATGCGAGCACGGCTGGCATCACAAAAAAAATAGGAAGCCGTGTTTTGTTGCCAAAGCGTGGCTTCCCATTTCTTTTTGTTTCTTACAGCAGATTCCGCTGAATCTTGCCGCTGATGGTCTTGGGCAAATCGTCCCGGAAGACCACGATGCGAGGGTACTTATAGGGCGCGGTGCGCTGCTTGACGTAGTTCTGGATTTCCTTCTTGAGTTCCTCGGTGGCCTCCTTGCCCTTGACCAGCACGATGCTGGCCTTGACCACCTGGCCGCGGACGGGATCGGGAGCGGCGGAAACGCCGCACTCCAGCACGTAGGGCAATTCCATGATGACCGATTCGATCTCGAACGGCCCGATGCGGTAGCCGGAGGACTTGATGACGTCGTCCAACCGGCCCACATACCAGTAGAAGCCGTCCTCGTCCTTCCAGGCGGTGTCGCCGGTATGGTAGAGGCCGTCGGGATGGTCGTCCTCGATGCCCACATAGCCAAGGTACAGGCCGCAGGCGGGCTTGCCGTCGCCCAAACGGATGACGATCTCGCCCGTTTCGCCGGTGGGCACGGGGTTGCCCTGGGCGTCCACGATGTCCACGTCGAACAGCGGCGAGGGCTTGCCCATGGAGCCGACTTTCGGGGTCATGCCCACCAGATTGCCGATGGACAGGGTGGTTTCGGTCTGGCCGAAGCCCTCCATGAGGGACAGGCCGGTGGCTTTCTGGAACTGGTAGAACACCTCGGGGTTCAGGGCCTCGCCCGCCACGGTGGCGTGGTGGATGGAGGACAGGTCGTATTTGCTCAAATCTTCCTTGATGAGCATGCGCAGCATGGTGGGCGGCGCGCAGAAGGTGGTGATGTTGTACTGCTTGAACAGGGGCAGGATCTCTTCCGCGTGGAAGCGGTCGAAATCATAGGCGAACACGGCGGCTTCGCACAGCCATTGGCCGTACAGCTTGCCCCACAGGGCCTTTCCCCAGCCGGTGTCCGAAATGGTCAGGTGCAGCCTGCCCGGCTCCACGCAGTGCCAGTATTTGGCGGTGATGAAGTGGCCCATGGGATAGGTGTGGGCGTGGGCCACCAGCTTGGGATAGCCGGTGGTGCCGGAAGTGAAGAACATGACCATGGGGTCCTTGCCGCAGGGAGTGTCCTTGGCGCGGGGGAAGCGGGAAGAAAAATGCTCGAAATCCCCGTCGAAATCGTGCCAGCCCTCCCGGCTGCCGCCGCAGAGGATCAGGGTCTTTACCGTGGGGCACAGGGGCAGGGCTTCCTCCACGTGTTCCGTGGCCTTGCCGTGGGCGGTACACAGGACGGCGGAAACCTCCGCCTTGTTGAAGCGGTATTCGTAGTCGTGGGCCAGCAGCTGGTCGGTGGCGGGGATGGCGATGGCACCGATCTTGCACAGGGCCATCATGCTCAGCCAGAAATGATACTGGCGGCGCAGCACCACCAGCACCTTGTCGCCCTTCTTGATGCCCAGGGAACGGAAATAGTTGGCGGCTCGGGCGGACTGCTTCTTCATGTCCAGGAAGGTGAAGCGCCGCTCCACCTTGTTTTCGTCTAAGTGCAGCATGGCCAGCGCCTCGGGCTTGGTATCGCCCAAAGCGTCCACCACGTCGAAGGCGAAATTGAAGGTGTCCAGGTTGGTAAAGGAAATGGACTGGAGCGCGCCGGTTTCGTCCTCCACGGGATGGGCGAACTTTTCATAAATAAAGTGTTCGTCCTTGGGCGTCTGGCTAGCCCGGATGGTCTGCATCACCTGGCGTTCTTCCACTTCCTCGCCGGGCAGCACCACGGCTAAGAACACGCAGTCGCCGCCCTCGGCAGCCACCATGCCGTGAGGCGTGGAGGAATCGTAGTAAATGGAATCGCCCTCGCGGAGCAGTTCGATGTTGTGGCCCACCTGGATCTTCATAGCGCCGGACAGGATATAGTCAAATTCCTGGCCGGAGTGGGTGGTGGTATGGATGGGCTTGTTCTGCAGGGCGGGATCGTAGGTATAGCGGACGAAGTAGGGCTCCGAAATCTTCTTGCGGAACATGGGGGCCAGGTTGCGGATGTCGATGCCCTCTTCCTGGGCGGTCAGCTCCGCCGCGCCCTTGCGGGTAATGGTATAGGAAGAAAGCTGCGCGCTGCGGCCCTCCATCAGGTCGATCATATCCACCTTGAAGGTCAGGGCGCACTTGTGCAGGAAAGTAAAGGGCAGGTCAATTCGGGCGTTTTCGTAGTCCAAGTACTGGGCTTCGGTTACGTCCGTCATTCGGGCCATTTCCGCCACGGTGTAGCCGCTGATTTCGCGCAGCTCGCGGATGCGGGCCGCTACCTCGCGCACCTGATCGGGGATGTGCTGCGCCTGGGATACGTTCATTTTCGTTTCCTCACTTTCGTTTGATAGGGGCGGATTTCAGGTAGGAAGTTGGAGGTAGGAAGTAGGAGGCTTATTATGCTTGATAATTCTACAGTCGTCCACGATATTCATGTTCCCGCGTTGGACTATACAAAACCTCCTACCTCCTGCTTCATACCTCCTACCTTCTTCTACTTTTCTTTTGCCGCATTTGCGGCAAAAGAAACGCCCGTCCCAAAGTCATTCTTTGAGACGGGCTGAATATCAGCTCGCGGTACCACTCAAATTGCGTCCAAGGACGCCCCTCTGCGGGTTCGTGTTCCAAACCCCCGGCAACTTACGCGGCCTCACGGAAGACGATTACTCCCAGCCGCGTTCAGGAACAGGAATCGCTTTCCCGCCCTTGGTTCGGCGTCGGTTTCACCGCTTCGGCTCGGAAGGGATGGGCGTTTGGGAATCGCTCGCCGCCGGTTTTCAGCTGCCCCGGCTCTCTGGATGCGGCCTTTCCCCGCCGTCTTCGTCATCGCCTTTGCTATGAAATTACGGCAAGTGTATCACCGGTTCGCCCGTTTGTCAAGCGCGATTTGCGAAAAACAGCGGAAGAACATCAATAAATCTCCCGCAAATTGTCTACGCCCACCTGGCGCTTAAAATCCTCCAGTCCCCGGCGATCCACCATCATCAGGTCGTGGAATTTGCCGGTGGCTTTGTCGATATAGCCCACGGTCATTTCCCCGGTGCAGATGCTTTTGCGCACGGCGGGTTCCTGGGCGACAGGGTCGAAGGCAAAGGCGGGCGTATGCTGCGATTTTTTGAAAAAGGACACGGTCATTTCCTCCTTCCGGGGTTTTGTGGTTTCATTATAACATTCCCGAATAGGCGTCGCAAGGGTTCCCGGCGGCGCTTTAGCAATGTTTTACAATTTCCCGCCTTTCCCCGCATTGACAATCCCGGCAGTTTGCATTATCATGGATTATGGTGCTGTATGAAATTTTGTGGCACGGCGCGGACGCGCGCCGTGTTTCTATGGAGGCTTTCAGTATGCGCGCGACGCAAAAGCATGTAGGGTTGATCCTGATTTTCGCAATGCTGCTCCTGATCTTTGGCGTTCAGGGGGCGCTGGCCGAAGCGGGCCAGATCAGCGGTATGGTTTGGGTGGACAAAACCCCCGACGGGGTCATCGCGGGCAACGAAGGCGGCTTGTCCGGCGCGCGGGTGACCCTGGAAACGAAGGACGCTGAAGGGAAAAGCCAGGTGGCGAAAAACGCCACGGCTTCCAAATCCGGCGAATTTCTGTTCGACGGGCTGGCGGCGGGTGAATACCGCCTGCGGGTGGAAGTGAGCAAGGAATACCACTTTACCCTCCACGGCAAGGACAGCGCCGTGCTGCCCGCCCAGGGCAACGCGAGCTACACCCCCTGGTTCACCCTGGGCGAAGGCGAAAGCCGCAAGGTCAACGCGGGCGCGACGAAATCCGCCTGTCTGGTGAGCGTGATCGCCTTTGAGGACGCCAACGTCAACGGCGGCCGCATGGAAACCGAGCCGACGGTGCGGGGCGTGCCGGTGCAGGTGGTGTACGAATACGAGGGCGAAACCTACGTGGTCGCCTCCGATAATACGGATCGTAGCGGCCAGGCTGTGATGCGGGATCTTTCTCCCGCCACCTACCGGGTGCGCGCCGTTTATCCCGAGCATTACACCGCCGGCCCCGTGGGCCAGAAAATGAACACCTACTATAACTGTCTGGCGGCGGATGAAAACAACGTGGGCCTGTCCGAGCCGTTTACCCTGGCGGCCAAGGAATCCCTGGGCCTGGGCATCGGCGTGGTGCGCACCGGCTCCCTGGCGGGCAAGGTGTGGTTCGACGCGAACTATAACGGCAAATGGGACGGCGAGGAAGCGGGCCTGACCGGCGCGGAAATCACCCTGCATTTCATTGAAACGGGGCTGAAGCGCACCCTGCAGCCCGACGAAAAAGGCGATTACCGCTTTGACATCCTGCAGCCCGGCGATTATTTGTTGCAGTTCGCCCTGCCGGAGGGCATGATTTTCACCTATCCCGGCCAGTCCAAGCTGTCCGATACGGCGAGTACGGGCGCGCTGAACGTGTATGTGAAGGTGGATGTGACCACCGACGTGGGCGCTGTGGGCGCTATGCCCGCGGCGGGCCTTACCCTGACGCTGTACGCGGATATGAACCTGAACGGCGTGCGGGACGGGGACGAACCCCTGCTGTCCGGCGCGGCGGTGACGGCGGCCCAGGGCGGCAAAACCGTGGAAAAGACCGAAACGGATGAAAACGGCGAAGCGGCCTTCAACGCCCTGCGGGGCGGCGAAACCCAAATCACCGCCGCGCTGCCGGAGGGCTGGCTGTTCCGGGCGGATGAAACGGGGCTGTTCCCCGTTTCCGGCATCCAAAGCACCGCCCAGGCGGAAATCACTCTGGACGGCCTGCAGCCCGACGCCCGGTACGAGGCGGCGGTGATCCCCGCTTCCGCCGTCAGCGGCATGCTGTTTGAGGACGCCGCCAACACCGGCCTCCTGCGGCAGGACAGCCGCCCGCTTTCCGGCTTCACGGTGCAGGCTGTGGCCCTGAACGGGGAAATCCTGGCGGAAGCGGTCACGGACGAAAGCGGCGCGTATACCCTGTATCCCCTGTCGGCGGACGCGTACACGGTGCGCTTCCTGCTGCGGGACGCTTACGTGGCCTCGCCCTACGCGGCGGATCAGGAGGAAAGCGCCAACCGCATTCAGGCCCAGAACCCCGAATTCGGCGACAGCGAACAAATCACCCTGGCCCCCGGCGAAAAGCGGACGGGCTTCAACGGCAGCGTGTTCCAGGCGGGCCTGGCCGACGGCCGGGTGCTGGTGAGCGGCGTTTACGCGGAGAAGGACACTGGCATTCCCGGCGTGACGGTGACGCTGCTGGACGCGGACGGACAGCCCGTTTCCGATCACAGCTACGGCGTGACGGATGAAAACGGTTACTTCTTTATCAAGGGCATCCTGCCCGGCGCCTATTCCCTGGCCTATCAGATGCCCGACAACGGCGTGTTCACCGAACCCAGCGTGGAGGGCACCCGCTATGTGGGCGAATCCTTCGTCAGCGGCAGCGGCTCCCATTTTGAGGCCGCCGAAATCCGGGGCATTCTCACCTCCTCCATCGCGGGCAAGATCCTGCACGACAATCCGGTGGAAGCGGGCCTGTATAACGCCCAGCTGTCCCTGCGGGGCCATACGGTGAACTACGCTTCCGGGATTCACGCCAACCCCGACGGCTCCTTCGCCTTTACCGGCCTGATGCCCGACACCTACACCCTCACCGTGACCCTGCCCCAGGGCCTGGTCTTCGGCGAAAAGGAAGGGGCTGTGATCAGCCGTTCCCGCAGCGAGCAGGCCTCGGCGGAAATCACCCTGGCCCTGGGAGAAAAGCGGCTGGATACCGACATTTTGGCCGTGACCCCTGTTTCCCTCTCCGGCGTGGTGTACTATGACGACAACCTTTCCGCCGAAATGGACGAAGAGGAATACGGCGCCGAGTCCCGCTCCCTGACCCTGTGGGAGAACGGGGAACAGCTCGAAGCGCTGGAAACCGACGAAAACGGCGGCTTCGTGTTTGAAGGGCTGATTCCCGGTTCCTATGAGCTGCGCATCGACCTGGACGAAAACGAGGATTTGGTGGACGTGGCCAATGTGACCCGGGGCAATGAGGATGAGATACTGCCCGTGGCCGTTCTCCAGGACGCGCGGCTTTCCCTGCCCGTGATGCGCTACGCCTCCGTCGCCGGTCAGGTGTGGAGCTTAGGCGGCGGCGAGGGCATGAGCGGCGTCAATGTTTCCCTGCTGAACAGCGAGGGCGAGGCTCTGGCCGAAACGGCCAGCGGGGAGAGCGGCGAATTTGAGTTCGGCCGCCTGCTGCCCGGCACCTACGCCCTGGCCGCCACCCTGCCCGAAGGCTATCTGTTCGCCCGGGCGCAGGACACCGGCGCGCGGGACAGCTTCATTCAAAGCCAGGTGGACGGCACCGTGGTCGCCATTCCCTTTGAGGTGATTACCGGCGACGACATGAGCGGCGTCGACGTCGGCGTTGGCACCATGGGCCGCATCGGCGACCGGGCGTGGCTGGACGTGAACGGCAACGGCATGCAGGATATGGACGAACCCAGCATGCCCGGCATCGTGATCGAACTGTACCAGCACGGCGAACTGGTGGCCAGCACCGTCACCGACGCATACGGCCGGTACGGCATGGATAACCTGTACCCCGGCGAATACGAAATGCGCGTGACCATGCACAAGGAGCTGAAAGCCACCGTGCATCAGACCGACTTCCCCCTGGTGGCCAGCATCCTGCCCGAAAGCGACGAGCTGACCGTGACGGTCTCCGGCGTGATCGTGCCCAGCGGCAAAGCCAACCTGCACTGCGACTTGGGCTTCCAGCTGCGCAAAAAGAACGTGTACCCCGCCGCTATGGACGATATTCCCGTCAAGGACTGGCGGCCCTATTCCGAACGGTAATGCGGATTCGCGGGTGCGGATCGCCGCAGAACAACGATGAACAAAGAACGACGCGCCGCAAAATCGCGGCGCGCCTGCTTTTGTGGTGCTTGGGCATTTGCTGCGCGGGCATTCTCCTGTTCCAGGCGGCGGACACAGTGAAAAGTCGTCAGCCGGTTCAGACGCGGATAGTACACCAGGAACAGCCGCCGACCCGCGCCGCCCCGGAATCGGAAGGAAAATGGGACGTCAATCAAGCCACGGCGGAGGACTTGCAGAAAGCGGACGGCGTCGGCCCCGCCCTGGCCCAAAGAATATGCGATCTAAGGGAGGAACGGGGCGGGTTCCGCTTCCTGGAGGAGCTGATGGACGTAAACGGCATCGGCGAAAAACGCTTTGAAGCGCTGAGGGCTCTCTTTTATTGCTCCACGCCAGCGCCGTAAGGAGTAGACAGTTCAAAAGGATGGAGAACGCTGGGGCCTCCGCGGCCCCAGACCCGCGGCAGGGGATGATCCCCTGCACCCTCTCCTGCGGATATTACCTGACGCGGAAAGAAAGCAAGCTCCCGCTGTTGCTCGGAAAGAATAAACGCCCAACTTGACAGCCTTGTGCTTCTGGCCCGGCCGCCTTTGGCGGCCATCCCGGATGCGAAGCATCCGGGGAAAGCCAGGGAATAATCCCAGGGAAAAAGCGAGCTTTTTCCTGGGGATTTTCCCGGCTTTCTTGGGCCAGAAGCCCTCAAACTTTCGTATCTTCAAGCGACAGGCGGAGGTTGTATGATTTTTCTATTCAAGTTGATTCGCCAGGATGGGTCCAGGGCCAAGCGGCCCTGGTTCAGGGGTTTAGGGGGCTGAAGAAGCCCCCTGCCTCGTTTAGCTACTGATTTGCCTTTGAAATTTCTCCGCCCGAACCACTCCCTTTCAGCTTTTCATTGAGCTTGCCATACACGCGCCGAACCATCCAGGGTTCGGCGCAATTTTCGAGCGCGTCTTCCAGGGTGAACCATTGAACGGCGGCGTTTTCGTCGGATTTGGGGCGGATGGGGGCGGCATCGTCGGCCCGAAGCAGGTAGGTCACGTTCAGGTGCAGGTGGCTGGGCACATAGCGGCCCCGCTTTTCGTGGCCGTCCACGGTGAGGATTTCCAGGGAGAAAATGTCCTCCGTCACGGGTTCGGCGTGAATGCCCGTTTCCTCCCGGGCTTCCCGCAGGGCCACGGCAAGCAAATCCCTGTCCCCGTCCGCGTGGCCGCCCGTCCAGGCCCAGGCGCGGTACAGGTTATGGTAGGCCATGAGTACCTTGCTGCCGTCCTGATTCACGATCCAGGAAGAGGCGCTGAAATGGGCGATTTCGTTGGCCCGGTCGAAGCAGTCCGGCATGGTGGACAGCACACGCAGCATCACGGCCTTGTCCCGTTCCTCCTGCTCGTTCCAGGGGCGGTATGCGCGAATGGCGTCTTCGATGTTCATGGATTTTCCTCCTCGCGTTCCAGCGAAAAT
>JAFSNT010000146.1 GCA_017443295.1 Clostridia bacterium | reverse complement strand
TCACCAACTATCTAATCGGACGCGAGCCCACCCTTCACCGGATTGCTCCTTTGACCCCTCCGGGATGTCCCGGTGTGGTCTTATGCGGTATTAGTACAACTTTCGCTGTGTTATCCCCCTGTGAAGGACAGGTTGCTCACGCGTTACTCACCCGTCCGCCGCTAGAACATACTTCTTCAGTTCCATCCGAAAACTTCGCTTCCGTCGCATGTCCCCGCTCGACTTGCATGTGTTAGGCACGCCGCCAGCGTTCGTCCTGAGCCAGGATCAAACTCTTCCGTTTAATCCTTAACATCTTGCGATGCTAAACTCTTTGGAATCTTCGCTGATCTTTCCTTTTTGCGCGTTTCTTTCTTCTGTATCGTTTTCAAGGTTCGCTGCGCTCTCCACGCGGTTTCCCGCAGGCGAGCTTGACTAATATACCAAACCACTCCCCCTTTGTCAAGCATTTTTTGCCTTATTTTTTCAGGAAAAAAAGTGCGATCGTTCGTGTTTTTACAAGCCTCCGGGGCATTCCCCATATGTGGGGTCTTCCCCGGGGGAGACCGCTCTACATTTTGTGGACTTTTCCGCTTCCCTTTGATAGAATAAATCGAAAAAAACCAATGGGAAGGGGGCGTTCCGATGCAGAAAAATGAAATTTTCCGCATGACGGCGGAAAAATTCGGCGCGGAGATGGAAGGCATCTGCCGCCTGGACGGAATGCCCGTTTTTGTGCCGGGCCTGCTTCCCGGGGAAGCGACGGACGTGCGCATCGTGAAGGCGGAGAAGCGCTACGCCTTCGGCCGGATGGAAGCGCCGCCTGCTGTTCCCTCCGCAGACCGGCGGGATCCCGGCTGCCCGGTGTATCCCCGCTGCGGCGGATGCTCCTGCCGCCATATGCAGTATGAAACCACGCTGGAGGCCAAGCGCCTGCAGGTGCGGGACTGCTTTGAGCGGATCGGCGGCATCCGGATCGACGTGCCGCCGGTGCTGGGCATGGAGGATCCCGCAGCCTACCGGAACAAGACTTCCCTGCCCTGCGGCGGAACTGCTGAAAACCCGGTGCTCGGTTTCTACGCTCCCCGGTCCCACGCGGTGATTCCCGCGGCCTCCTGCCCCAACGCCATGGCGCCGGCGAATGCCATCGCCGAAGCATTCCTCACCTGGATGCGGAAAAACCGGATCGAGCCCTACCGGGAGGAATCCCACACCGGCCTCATCCGTCACCTGGTGATCCGGGTGAACCGGGAAGGCGAAAGCATGGTTACGGTGGTATGCAACGGCCGGAAGCTGCCCCATGCGGAAGCGCTGGCCGAAACACTGAAGCCCCTGGGGGCCGTCAGCCTGTTCATAAACGAAAACACGGACCGGACCAACGTGATCCTGTCCGATCGCTTCCATCTTATATATGGAAAGGAGACGCTGCCGGATATCCTCTGCGGCCTCCGGTTTGAGCTGTCCCCCGCTTCCTTCTTCCAGGTGAATCCCGTCCAGACCGAAAAGCTGTACGCCGCGGCCCTGGACTTTGCCGCCCTGCAGCCGGAGGAAACCGTCTGCGACGTCTACTGCGGCGCCGGCACCATTACCCTGGCCGCCGCCTCCCGCTGCTTGTCCGCCGTGGGGATCGAGATCGTGCCCGCCGCCGTGGAGAACGCGCGGCAGAACGCCGCCCGCAACGGGATCACCAACGCGGTGTTCCACACCGGCCCGGCGGAAGAGCTGCTTCCCCGGATGGTGAAGGAGGGCCTGCGGTGCGACGCGGTGCTGGTGGATCCGCCCCGGAAAGGGCTGGAGCCTGCCGTGATCCGCGCCATCGCCGAAGCGAACCCCTCCCGGGTGGTCTATGTCTCCTGCAATGTGGCCACCCAGGCCCGGGACGCCGCCCTTTTCCGGGAGGCCGGGTACGCAGCAAAAAAGGTCCAGCCGGTGGATATGTTCTGCTGGACCTCCGGTATTGAAAACGTTGCCCTTCTTGAAAAACAGCATTGAATCCGGCCTGTGAATATGCGTGACAGTTTTATTACAATGAAGGTAAAAACAATATGCTGAATTCAGGCAAAAAAGCAGGAGTCGTACATTCCGGCTGGCCATCTCT
>JAFSNT010000145.1 GCA_017443295.1 Clostridia bacterium | reverse complement strand
GCAGATTGTAAATGATCTGGCATTCTTTCCGCATGCGCGAGATCGAATAGCTTTTCATTCCGCCTCGCCTCCCCTGAAAACAGTATATCACAAAGGCGGAGGAAAGGCAATTATTCCAGACCGTCGAAGTATTGGCAGATGGCCCGGGCCAGGGGTTCCACGGCGTTCAGGGCTTCGGGCAGGGTGTTTTTGTTGTTGCCCACCTCGATGAGCATGCTGGGCGTGGCGGCCTGCTGGTTGTACCGTCCGGATTTCAGGGACACGCCCCGGCAGAGGTTTTCCGCCCGGGCGTTCAAATAATCGGATATTTTCTGGGCCGCTTTTTCGTTGGCTTCCCAATCGGGTTTTTCATCCAGGGCGCTGCCGGTGCCCTGGCCGATCAAAATGAGCAGCCGGGCGGCGGGCTTGCCGTCCACGTCGATCACGTTGGGGCCGTTGCCCTTGGAATAGGAATCCCGGTGCAGGTCGATATACAGGTCATACCCATCCGCCGCCGCCTGTTTCAATCCTTCCAGGGAACGTGCATAGGCGGAGGAAAGCCGGGGCGGCTCGTAATCCGTGGTGTCGTGGGTCACGAAAATGCCCGCTTCCCGGAGGCGGGCCGCCAACTCCGCGCCCACGCGCACCATGTTGTAATCGTGATCCGCCGTGCGCCAGCTTTCCGTGGCCTTGTATCGGTTTTCCTTGTCCATTTCATAGGCTTCATAGGTGTGCGTGTGGTACAGAAACACCCTTTTCTGCTTCGCCTGGCCGGAAGAAACGGAAAGGATCTCCATGGAAAACCCGTCCGCTGTTTCGGCACTGACGGACAGGCCCCAGCATACAAGAATAATCAGCGCCCACGCGCCCGCAAGTACCCGTTTCAATACATATCACCTCATGACAGTATATGCCCCTTCACGGCCCGTCATGCGATAAATACTGAATTTCTTCCAAGGAAAGGCCGGGCTGCAGGGCCAAATTCAGCCCGTCGGCAATGAGCCGGGCCACCCGGCCCACCAGCTCGTCCACCTCCCGGGGCGTGACCACCAATTCCCCCAAGCCCTGGCGGGTGATTTGCTCCACCATGCCGTCCATGGCCTGCTGATGCTCGTCCTCGTTCACGTCCATATCCCGGAGCAAGAGGGAGAGCGCGTCCCGGGCGATGACGGCGGCATATACCACCATGGGCACGCCCACGGCGATCACCGGCACCCCCAGAGAATCCCGGTTCAGCCCCGCCCGATGGTTGCCCACGCCGCTGCCGGGACGGATGCCGGTGTCCGTCACCTGGATGGTGGTGCCGATGCGGCTGCTTTCCCGGGCGGCCAGGGCGTCGATGGCGATGACGGCGGCGGGATGCACGTGTTCCGTGATGCCCTTGATCATTTCCGCCGTTTCCATGCCCGTGACGCCCAGCACGCCAGGGGCCACCCCGCACACGCCCCGCAGGCGGTTTTTGAGTTCGCCTTCCGTCATGTCCTTCATGTGGCGGGTGATCAATAAATCCTCCACCACCCGACTGCCTAAGGAATCCGCCGTCATGTGCCGGTTGCCCAGGCCCACCACTAAAATGTCTCCGCCCTTGGGCGTCAGTTCCCGGACGACGCGGGCCAGGGATTCAATGATTTCCTTTCTTTCCTCCGCGTCGGCGTGGGAAAGCAGGGGATGATACAGGGTGATATACGCCCCCTTGTCCTTTTCCAGGGCTTTCGCGGCTTCGTCGGATTCCACCTTTACATCAATTTCCTCCAGGTTTCCACGGGTCGTCCTTCGGCTGGTGACCCCGCTGGGGCTTGGGGACAGGGCCTGGCTTTCCATGGCCAAATCGGTTCTGATCTGCATACGCTTCCCTCCGTTTTTTATATTATGTTGTCCGAAGAAAGCAAGAATTATGACAAAAACGCCCGCCGGAAAACAGCGGACGTTTACAAGAGAACAGATTTATGGCTTTCTTGGAAGGGGCCTGGGGAAACCATTCTTTGGCCCCCAAAGAATGGTTTCCCCAGAAACTTCTACTCACCCTCGGTCTGTACCCCTTCGGGGATCATGGACAGGTCGTAAGGTGTGGTCTGGTAGACGAAATAGTTCAGCCAGTTGCAGAACAAAAGGTTGGCATGCGCCCGCCAGGTGACCAGGGGCGTTTTTGTGGGATCGTCGCCCGGGTAATAGTTTTCCGGGACGGCGATGGGCTTGCCAGCGGCCACGTCCCGCTTGTATTCCTGTTCCAGGGTGTCGGCGTCATATTCCGAATGGCCGGTAACGAAAATCTGCTTGTGCTTTTTGGCGTACACCGCGTACACGCCCGCCTGGGGAGAAGAAGCCAAAATCTGCAAATCCGGCATCGCTTCAATGTCCGCCCGCTTCACGGTGGTGTGGCGGGAGTGGGGCACGGAAAAGGTATCGTCAAAGCCCCGGAACAAAATGCTGCGCTTGTATTCCACTTCATGGGGATACACGCCGAAGAGCTTGGCGTTAAGGCCCTGCTTGGGAACGCCGAAGTGGTGATACAGCCCCGCCTGGGCCCCCCAGCAGATATGGAAGGTGGAATGGACGTGCTTTTGGGTCCAATCCATGATTTCGCACAGCTCGTCCCAGTAGTCCACTTCCTCAAAGGGCAGATGTTCCACCGGCGCGCCGGTGATGATGCAGCCGTCGAAGTTCCGATGCTTCACGTCGTCGAAGGTCTTGTAGAACGCCTGCAAATGCTCCGGCGGCGTGTTGACGGATTCGTGGGTCTTGGGGGCGATCAGCTCCAATTCGATTTGCAGGGAGGTATTGCCCAGCAGCCGGGAAAACTGGACTTCGGTCTGTATTTTCTTGGGCATCAGGTTCACCAGCAAAATCTGCAAAGGGCGGATATCCTGGGTCACGGCGCGGCCCTGGGTCATGACGAAGATGTTTTCCCGGTGCAGCACGTCTACCGCCGGTAAATGATCGGGGATTTTGATGGGCATAAGGCATTGCCTTCCTTTTAACGGTAATTCTTCTTTTAACGCGAATTGACGCTTTCAAGAGAGTGGAGAGTTGGGAGTTGAGAGTTGAAAGTTATATAGTGTTCCATTGGGAACTTTTCATTTATTCACTATAAATATCTCAACTCTCCGCTCTCAACTCTTACTTAACGCTTTCGGCAAGCTATTATTCTACCTTATCAAGAGCCTGCGCGATATCTTCAATGAGGTCGTCGGCGTTTTCCAGGCCGCAGCTCATGCGCACCAGTCCGGCGGGAACGCCCGCGGCCTTCAGCTGCTCGTCGTTCATCTGTCGGTGGGTGGTGCTGGCGGGGTTCAGGCAGCAGGTGCGGGCGTCGGCCACGTGGGTTTCGATGGCGGCAAGGCGCAGGCTGTTCATGAACACGGAAGCGGCTTCCCGTCCGCCCTTGAGTTCAAAGCTGACCACGCCGCAGGAACCATGGGGCAGATACTTCTGCGCCCGCTCGTAATACTTGTCGCCGGGCAGGCCGCAGTAGGAAACGCGCTCCACCTTGGGATGGTTTTGCAGGTATTCCGCCACCTTCTGGCCATTCTCGCAGTGCCGTTCCATGCGCACGTGCAGGCTTTCCAGGCCCAAATTCAGGTAGAAAGCGTGCTGGGGGGACTGGATGGAGCCGAAATCCCGCATGAGCTGGGCCGTGCATTTGGTGATGAACGCGCCGCCCATGCCAAATTTTTCCGCGTAGGTGATGCCGTGGTAGCTTTCGTCCGGGGTACACAGGCCGGGGAATTTTTCTTTATGCGCCATCCAGTCAAATTTCCCGCCGTCCACGATGGCACCGCCAACGCTGACGCCGTGGCCGTCGATGTACTTGGTGGTGGAATGGGTCACGATGTCCGCACCCCACTCGATGGGCCGACAGTTGACGGGGGTGGCGAAGGTGTTGTCCACGATGAGGGGCACGCCGTGGGCGTGGGCGGCTTTCGCGAACTGTTCAATGTCCAGCACCGTCAGGGCCGGATTAGCGATGGTTTCCCCGAACACCAGCTTGGTATTAGGCCGGAACGCGGCGTTCAGCTCCTCGTCGGTGCAGTCCGGCGAAACGAAGGTGGTTTCAATGCCCATTTTCGCCATGGTGACGCTGATCAAATTGAAGGTGCCGCCGTAAATGCTGGAGGAGGCCACCATATGATCCCCGCAGGAGGCCAAATTGAACATAGCGAAAAAGTTGGCCGCCTGGCCGGAGGAGGTGAGCATGGCCGCCGTGCCGCCCTCCAGCGCCGCGATTTTGGCCGCCACGTAATCATTGGTGGGGTTTTGCAGCCGGGTATAAAAATATCCGCTGGCTTCCAGGTCGAACAGCTTGCCCATATCCTCGCCGGTATCGTACTTGAAGGTGGTGGACTGGACGATGGGGATCTGGCGCGGTTCGCCGTTTTTGGGGGTGTAGCCGCCCTGGACGCAGGTGGTTTCAATGCGATAAGGCTTCATAAATATACCTCCGTGAATCCATGCTGATTCTTGACGCTCCATCATCATAGCGAAAAGGGCTTTGCATGTCAATACATGTTTCTGTTCTTTTCCTGTCGCTCTGTTGAAAAAAAGCCGCAAATATGTTATAACCTTTCCGTACCAAAAACAAGGAGGACAAACTGCATGAACATCGTCTGCCTGGATTTAGAGGGCGTGCTGGTGCCGGAAATCTGGATCGCGTTTTCCAAAGCCAGCGGCATCCCGGAACTTACGCGCACCACCCGGGACGAGCCGGATTATAATAAGCTGATGAACTGGCGGCTGAATATCCTGCGGGAGCATAAGCTGGGCCTGAACGAAATCAACGCGACCATCGAAAAAATCGACCCCATGCCCGGCGCGCCGGAGTTTTTGGACGCCCTGCGAGAAAAGACCCAGGTGATCATTTTGAGCGACACATTCACCCAGTTCGCAGGCCCCCTGATGAAGAAATTGGGCTGGCCCACCATCTTCTGCAATACCCTGGTAGTGGCCCCCGACGGCGCGGTGACGGGCTTCCGCATGCGGGCGGAAAAATCCAAGCTGGTTTCTGTACAAGCCCTGCAGTCCATTGGCTTTGACACCATCGCAGCGGGCGACAGCTACAACGACCTGGCCATGATCCAGGCCAGCAAGGCGGGCTTCCTGTTCCGTTCCACCGAGCAGATCAAGAAAGATCATCCAGAGCTTCCGGCCTTCGAGGAATACGACGAGCTGCTGGCAGCCATCGAAAAAGAATTATGAATCGCGCCGCGTCGTTAAATTGGCAGGGCAACCGCATGAGTTGCATAACTGTTACGAATGATCCTTCGCCTATCACTCCACTAACGTTCCGTGATGCTCAGGATGACAGTGTTAGGGACTCGATTCTCTTGTTTGGCCCTGCGTCTGTTACTTATAACAGCACCCCTTGACTGTCATCCTGAGCAACGTGGAGCGAAGCGGAACGTTAAGCGAAGGATCCTTATCGTTTTGTAATATCGTTATAACTCATGCGTCAACCTGGAACACCGAATCCTTTGCTCAAAGACCGCGTAAAATATCTCAAGGAAACGGTAGGAGACCGCAAAGAAATGTGTGAAATCATGGAAAATAGAATCAATGAAGAAAAGATCGAACTGGCAAAAAAGGCAATTGCGCTTGGTGAATTGACATTGGCACAGATTGCAAAGACTTTACAGTTGCCCTTGGCCTTCGTCGAAGAACTGGCAAGGCCCAAAATCGCATAAAACAGTTCACGCTTTCCGGCAGGAGCAGAAACGCCCCTGCCGGATTTTTGTTTTCTTATAGCCGTGAAAATTATAGACACCGACAGCAGAAATTGCAGAACAAGTTGATCAGACAGATGCGCATGCACCAGCGGGTGGGATCCATGGCGCCCATATTGAAGCCCCAGCCCTGGGAGCGCTGCTGATAGGATTGTCCTGCCTGGCGGTACTGCTGCAAAAGCTGGTGATACAGGGCGTTATTGGGTTCCATCTGGGACGCGCGCTGCATTTCCTCCTGGGCCATCATGGTGTTGCCCGCGCCCTGCTGGGAAAGGGCCATGAGATAATGCCAGCGGGCGTTGCGACCCGTGCTGGGCACACTGGACAAAATGCCGATGGCCTCCTGCCAGCGGCCGCTGTTGATGGCGCGGATGGCGGTGCGCACCTCCATGCTGTCAAAGGGCATTTCCTGGGGCGGAGGCACAGTAGAGGAACGGCGGGCGGAACCGAAGCCGAACAAATCGTCAAAATCATAAAAGCCGCCGCCGAAGGGGCCGTAGCCGCCGCCATAGCTGTTTCCGCCGCTGCCGCCCTGATACCCGCCATAGGGATTGCTCCTCTGCTGTTGCTGGGTAAAGGGATTGCTGTATGTCTGCTGATAGCCGCCGGACGACTGCTGCTGCCGCGCCTGATACTTCTCCGGGTGCATCAGCATGTCGTAGGCTTCGTTGACTTCGTTCATTTTCCTGGTGGCGTTGGGGTCGTCCGGGTGCAGGTCGGGGTGGCACTCCTTGGCCTTCTGCCGGTACGCCTTTTTGATCTCGTCCGGCGTGGCCCCCGGACTTACGCCCAATACCCTGTGGGGATCAGTGACCATGCTGTTCACCTCCCGTCTGTTGGCTTGTTTCTTCCTGATTCTTTTTCCGGCTGAGCATTTCGTTGTAGCTCTGCCATACGCCGGAATAAAGGATATTGCGCATGATGTTCACGTCCTGCACCAGTGGCAGCCCTTCAAAGATTTCGGCGGCCTGGCCCAGGGGCTGGCGCAGCATGTCCCCCGCGTCCTCCGGCTTTAGATCCATGGCGGGCAGGGGATTGAAGCAGCCCTTTTTCATATCCTGGTCGTAATCCACCGCCGCGTCCATCATGTAAATGAATTTGCCCAAGTAATATCCCAGGGCCGCCATATGGGGCTGGAAATAATCGTCCTTCACCGCGAAAAGGACGCTGAGCATCCGGCCGGATAAGTCCGCCGCCCGTTCAGGCTGTGCCTTGGGGTCTTTCTCCACTTCATGGATGGCGTCGATGCAGCTTTCAATGGCCTCGCAGGGGCGGGGCCACTGGGCTTTCACCGTCTGATAGTGGCGTTTCAGTAGATCGGAATACACCTTGCCGGAGGCTTTGCGCTCGTCCTCCCAATCGTCCAGGGCCTTATAGTAGGTGAGCGCCACGGTCATCCCGGCGGCGTACTCCGTAAAGGAGGTAATGACCTCCGGGTGCTTCTTCACCGGATGGGGCGGGCAGACGGTTTCCCGCCTGGCTTCCTCCGGCTCGTAGAGCGAGCTTAAGAGCAGCAGCAGGAAGGTCATATCGAAATTGAGGCCCATGCGGCCCGCCAACCCGTATTTTTCATTCAGCACGCGGCACAGGCCGCAGTATACGGCCTTGTAGCGCTTCTTTTCTTCCTCGGACAGATCCGCGCCGTAGGGGCGCACATAACCGAACACTTCTATATCCTCTCCCTGTATCTATTCAGTCAGGCGGTATTAGATGGGGGCAAGGTAAGAGGTAGGAGGTAGGAGGTAGGAAGTAGGAGGTTTTTTAGTGTCTGGACAAAAGCGAACCGTCTCCGGTGCTTTTGAAAACAAAATATTACTTCCTACTTCCTACCTCCTACTTCCTACCTCGGTTTTTCAGGCTTTCATCCTGAACCGGTTCTGGCACTTGGGGCAGCAGATTTCCTTTTCCCCCGCGCCCCGGCTCATGCGCAGCAGCGCCTTGCACTGGGGGCACTTGAAATACTTGTACTGGCGCATGAGCTTTAAGCGCTTCCAGAACTGCACGGTTTTGGTTTTGATATTGGCCCACCAGACGGCGAACCGCTCGTTTTCCTGCTGGCGCTTGTAGCTTTTCCGGGAAAAGATGCGGAAAATGGAATAGCCGTAAGCCCCCAGGCTGAGCAGCGCCAGCAGCCCCATGCCGGTCAGAGACGCGGCAATTTGCAGCACCAGACTGCACACGATGCAGGCAAGGCCCAATTGGTCAAAGCCGTTGCGCCCGCTCATGAAAACGGCGAAGCGCTGACTAATATTCCGAAGAAACGACATCATAATAATCCCCTCCCTTGGATGCTCTTCCCTTGCTGCCGGTTTCCCGGCAGTATGAAGTATAACACGGATTTGTGGACAAATATAGAAGCAATCGTGGCAAAAATCGGAAAAACGATTTATTGCCGCGTCAGAAATTTGAGCTTGGGCCGTATCCGGTTGGCGTACAGAGGCAACAGCCGCACCAGCAGCCTGTCGTACAGGAACATGCAGCCCACGTAGGCGATCACAAAACCGATGGAGAGGGCAACGCCCATATCCCGGAATTCCTGGATCATGGCTTCCATGGGGAACAGGAGATACATAAGGCCGTACATGAGGCCCATGGCGCATGTGAACAGCAGCCCCTTGCAAACAATTCTTTTCCATTTGGGCCTGATTTTATCCAGGGGCCATTTCACAATGGGGTAATAGCCGATGAACAGATAAAAGAAGGCCGCTTCCTTATCAAAGCCCAAAATCAGCGCAAGGAACGCCACGGAAAAGAACGTGGCCCAGGCGGCGGTTTTGCCAAGCTCGATCAAAATGGGCAGCAGCAGCGCGCCGCACAGCATGGGCACGGCATAGGTGGCGGCGGGAATCACGCCGCCGATCAGCATGATCACAGCCGACAGCGCCGCGGCCATGCCGCAGAAAGCCACCGTCACGCTCTGTTTCCGGGCGCTTTTTCTCTGGCTGGGCAAAATTCGCTTCCTCCTTACATGAACCGATCCCGGCGGGACATGTTTTTCACCGTGAAATACGCGGCCAGGAACATGACGGCGATGAAAGCGATGAACACCGTCAGCGTTCCTTCCCTGTCCGACGAGGCGATCAGGTCATAAACGCCGTGCAGCGCCACGGGGCAAATCAGCGAAAGCCGTAGGCAGATTTGGGCGTACTGTTGATGTCCGTGCCGTTCGTGGGATTTTGCCAGGCCGTACCACGCGCCCATGAACACCCCGAAGCAGGCGTGGCCGGGAATGGCCGTCACCGCCCGCAGCAGCGCCGTGCCAAATCCGTACATGACCACGTAATCAATATTTTCCCACAGGGCGAAGCCCAAGGATACGAACACCGCGTACACCACGCCGTCAAACTGGCAGTTGAAGTGCGGCGACCGCCAGGTGCGCCATTTGAGCAGCAGGAATTTGAACCCTTCCTCCGCAAGGCCCACCACCAGGAAATTGAACAGCAACTGATACGGCAGGGATTCTTCGGCAAAAACGGCGTTCAGCGCCCTGCCCCCGATGCGCTCCGCGTAAGCGGCTAAGGCGGTGGAAATGATGCCCTGGAGCAGCAGCACCCCCAGCAGGGACGCCGGTTCCTTTTCCAGCCGATCCGCCTTGTAAACGTAAATCAGCAGCAGCACGGCGGGAATCACCGCGGCGGCGATCAAAATGATGTTGGGCTGATAAACGGCAGGCCGATACGTGTAATACATTTTCTGACCCCTTCTTCATCGTTTCTTCGTAAATTATAGCTTCGTTTCGGAAATTGTCAAGCAACGGCCGTTTTTTCGGCGTTTTTCCGGCGTTTTCCGCCCCTCTATTCGTTCTTTTAAGCCCATCAAAAAATAACCAAAATTTATCCATTCCATCTTGAAAAAATTTCTTTATTATGGTATGATGTCCGTGGCAAGGTATTTTCAGGCAGTCTCTTTACCCGATCTTCAATTCCCATGCGAAGGACGGTGGTTTTCTTGTCCCTTGTGAATATGCGTTCCCTGCTGAAAGCGGCCGGGGACGGCGGCTGGGCGGTGGGTTCCTTCAGCGTGGCGAACATGGAATGCGTTCGCGGCGTGCTGAACGCGGCGGAAGCGCTGCGCGCTCCCATCATCCTGCAAATCGCGGAGGTGCGCCTCCCCCATTCTCCCCTGAGCCTGATCGGCCCCATGATGCTGGCGGCGGCGAAGCAGGCCAGCGTGCCGGTGGTCGTGCATCTGGATCATGGCAAAACCCTTTCCCGCATCCGGGAAGCGCTGGATTTAGGCTTTACCTCCGTCATGTGCGACGGCTCCGACCTGCCCATTGATGAAAATGTGAAGCTGACGGAGGGAGTGGTTTCCCTGGCGTCGAAATATGACGCGGCAGTAGAAGCGGAAGTGGGCCGGGTGGGCCGTGGCGAGGACGGCAGCGAAGGTTCAGCCCAAATTGCCTCCCTAAACGATTGCTTCCGCATGGACGAAACGGGCATCGACGCCCTGGCCGTGGGCATCGGCAACGCCCACGGGCTGTACGCCGCGTCTCCCCAATTGCGGTACGACGTGCTGGAGCAGTTAAACGGAAAGCTCCGGGCTTCCCTGGTGCTGCACGGCGGCACGGGGCTGACGGACGAACAGTTTCAAAGGGTCATTTCCCTGGGCATGCGGAAAATCAATATCGCCACGGACATTTTCATGGCTCAGGCGGGGGCGTGCCAGGGCAGCGATATTTTCCGCAATATCGCTTCCTCCGTGGACGCGGTTTCAAACGTGGTAAAACGGCATATCAGGCTGTTCGGCAGCGAAGGAAGGGCGTGATTTCTCATGATACAGTTTGATTTAAGCAAAAAGCTGCACATCATCCCCGTGGGCCGGGTGGCCATCGACTTTAACCCCACCGACTACAACCGCCCCCTGAACGAAAGCGGGAATTTCAATAAGTATTTGGGCGGCTCCCCCGCCAACATCGCCGTTGGCATGGCGCGCCTGGGCAACCGGGTGGGCTTTTTGGGGCGCGTCTCCGACGACCAGTTCGGCACCTTCGTGACGGATTACTTCAAAAATGAGGGCATTGACGTTTCCCACATTTTCCGCTGTGAACACGGGGAAACCTTAGGCCTCACCTTCACCGAAATGCTCTCCCCCACCCAGTCCTCCATCCTCATGTACCGGGAGGGCGTGGCGGATTTGCAGCTCTGCGTGGACGACGTGGACGAAGCCTATATTGCCTCCGCCGCCTGCCTGCTGATCTCCGGCACGGCCCTTTGCACCTCCCCCACCCGGGAAGCGTCCCTGAAAGCGCTGACCTTCGCCCTGCGGAATAACGTGCCTGTGGTGTTCGACGCGGATTACCGGGCCTACACCTGGAAGAACAAGGACGAAATCGCCATTTATACCTCCCTGGTGGCGGAAAAGGCCGACATCATCATGGGCAGCCGGGAAGAATTCGATTTGATGGAACGATTGCTTTCGCTGGACGGCACGGACGAAGCCTCCGCCGCCTATTGGCTGAACAAGAGCGCTTCCATCTGCGTCATCAAGCACGGAAAATCCGGCTCCCACGCGTACAGCCGGGAAGACGGCAGCTGGGACGTGAAGCCCTTCCCTGTCAGCGCCTTAAAAGGCTTCGGGGGCGGGGACGGTTATGCTTCCTCCTTCCTCCATGCCCTCATGGCGGGCGTTTCCCTGCCGGACGCTTTGGAGCGGGGCAGCGCCTCCGCCGCCATGCTGGTAGCCAGCCACGCGTGCAGCAAGGACATGCCCACGGAGGAAAAGCTGCTCCAGTTTATCAAGGAAGAAAAGGAGAAGTTCGGTTCTGTCATTTCTGCCCTATAAAAATACTCTGCGAATATTGATCCGCAGAGTGTGACAGTTACGCGAACGCCCAATGCATCAAGCCCTGGGCTGTACGTCCAAGACGTGAGCGCTTCTCCTGCCGCGTTTAGTTTATCAAATAGTATCTGTCAGTCAAGCCGGGTTTACCCGCCTTGCTGGGCTACCTACTATGTAGGGGCGGATAATATCCGCCCGTAATTGCCGGATGTAACGTACGCCGGAAAAACAGCAAACCCATCATGTTACGCAAGGCGGGCGGATATTATCCGCCCCTACGGTTGATAGCCACACAATACGGTTAAACCATATTGGATAAAGCAGTAACTATTCAACTGTATTATATAGAAAAGGAGTTGATTCCATTGAGTGAAGTCCAAATCATGAAGCCCTTCATCAACGGCCAGTACGTCGAAAGCAAGAGCCAGAAGTACAACGACATCTTCGACCCCTCCACCGGAAAGCAGATCGCCAAGGTGCCCTGCTGCACCCAGGAGGAAGTGGAACAGGCCATCGCCGCCGCCAAAGCCGCCTTTCCCGCCTGGAAGGAAACCCCCGTACGCAAGCGCGCCGCCATCATGATGAAGCTGCGGAACCTCATCGAAGAACACATGGACGAACTGACCCTGCTGTGCGCCACGGAAAACGGCAAGTGCTGGAGCGAAGCCGCAGGCGACGTGGGCAAGGCCCTGGAAATGACGGAGCTGGCTTGCTCCGCACCCAGCCTTCTTATGGGCGAAAGCCTCATGAACACCTCCACCGGCTATGACACCACCCTGTACCGGGAGCCCATCGGCGTATTCGCGGGCATCGCCCCCTGGAACTTCCCCGCCATGATCCCCGTGGGCTGGATGGCCCCCCTGTGCATCGTGTGCGGCAACGCCTTCGTATTAAAGCCTGCCTCCACCACCCCCATGACCAGCCTGAAATTTGCGGAGCTTTACAAGGAAGCGGGCATTCCCGACGGCATTTTCAACGTGGTGCCCTGCTCCCGCAATGAAGCCGAAACCTTCCTGACCCATCCCGACGTGAAGGGCATCACCTTCGTGGGCTCCACTGCCGTGGGCCAGCACGTATACGCCACCGCCGCCGCCCACGGCAAGCGGGTGCAGTGCCTGTGCGAAGCCAAGAACCACGCGCTGGTTTTAGAGGACGCGCCCATTACCCGCACCGCCGCGGGTATCATGAATTCCTCCTTCGGCTGCGCGGGCGAACGGTGCATGGCCCTGCCCGTGATCGTGGTGCAGGAATCCATCGCGGACAAGCTGGTGGCCGAGATCGTGCGCCTGTGCAAACAGCAGAAGGTGGGCCCCGCTTACGATAAGACCAGCAAATTGGGTCCCGTGGGCAGCAAGGGACACCAGAAGTTCATTCTGGATTGGATCCAGAAGGGCATCGACGAAGGCGCGGAATTGATCCTGGACGGCCGGAACGTGAAGGTGGAAGGCTGCGAGGACGGCTACTACATCGGCCACACCATCTTCGATCACGTTACCGAGGAAATGACCGTTGGCACCCGGGAAATTTTCGGCCCGGTGCTGTGCGTCAAACGGGTGAAGGATTTTGAAGAGGGCATTCAGCTCATGAACCGCAACCCCTTCGCCAACGGCTCCGTCATCTTCACCCAGAGCGGCTATTACGCCCGTGAGTTCGCCCGCCGCACCGACGGCGGCATGGTGGGCGTGAACGTGGGCATTCCCGTTCCTATGGGCGTGTTCCCCTTCTCCGGCCACAAAAATTCCTTCTTCGGCGATCTCCACTGCCACGGCAAGGACGCGTTCCGCTTCTACACCGAAAGCAAGACCGTTACCGTCCGCTGGTTCGACGAGGAAGAAATGAAGAAGGAACAGGTGTCCACCTGGGACGGATCACTCTAAAAGTTTTGAGAACAGAGAACAGAGTACAGAGTTCAGATTGAATAGTTTCCGCAATGTGGAACCCCTAATTGATCAACTATATAAATCTGTACTCTGCACTCTGTACTCTGAACTCTCTTGCTGACCTATCAATAAATAGAAAAAGGAGAGATTGTTTATGAACAAGCTAAGCATCGGTATCGTCGGCGCGGGGCGCATCGGCAACGTACACGCGGAATCCATTACCTATCACATTCCCGAAGCGGAAGTCGTTATGGTGACGGACGTGATCGAAGCCAGCGCGAAAAAGCTGGCGGAGCGCTTCGGCATCCCCAAATATTCCAGCAACTACATGGACATCATCAACGACCCGGCCATCGACGCGGTGCTGGTCTGCTCCCCCACCCCCACCCACGCCGACATCACCATCGCCGCCCTGAAAGCGGGCAAGCACGTGTTCTGCGAAAAGCCGGTGCATACCTCCATTGAGAAGATCAAGGAAGTGGCGCAGGTGGCGGCGGAAACCGGCAAAAAGCTGCAAATCGGCTTCAACCGCCGCTTTGACCACAATCACCGCCACGTGCAGCAGCTGGCCCAGAACGGCACGCTTGGCAACATCGAAATCATCAAAATCACCTCCCGCGACCCCGAGCCGCCGTCCCCCGAATACGCCGCTTCCTCCGGCGGCCTGTATATCGACATGATGATCCACGACTTTGATATGGCCATGTTCCTGGCTGGCTCAGACGTTACGGAAGTCTATGCCATGGGCACCAGCCTTGTGGACAAGCGCATCGGCGAAGCGGGGGACGTGGACACCGCCATCGTCACCCTGACCTTTGAAAACGGCGCCCTGGGCGTGATCGACAACAGCCGCCGGGCCGCTTACGGCTACGACCAGCGGGTGGAAGTATTCGGAAGCCTGGGTATGGCCGCCGACGAAAACGACGGCGACAGCACCGTGAAGGTGTCCACCGCCGCGGGCGTGGTGGGCGACAAGCCCCAGTTCTTCTTCCTGGAACGCTACATGCAGTCCTTCACCGAGGAAATGCGGCAGTTCATCGCCGCCATCACCGAGGACAAGGACGTGCCCGTGGGCATTCACGCGGGCCTCATGAGCGTGGTGCTGGCGAAGGCGGCGAAAAAGTCCCTGGACGAACACCGGCCCGTGAAGATCAGCGAAATCTGCGAGGGTTAAAGCCATGAACGACAGCATTATCAAAGCCCACGG
>JAFSNT010000144.1 GCA_017443295.1 Clostridia bacterium | reverse complement strand
GTGATGATGATGCTCGTGCTCATGCTCGTCTTCATCATCGTCGTCGTCGTCATCCAAATCCACATGGATTTCCATGGGCTTGCCGCTTTCGATCACTTCCAGCACGGTGTCCGCGTCCAAATCGTCCCAGGGAGTGGTGATGATGCGGGCGTCGGGATGCTGTTCTTCGATCAGGGCGCGGCTCTTTTCCACCCGGTCGGCGGAAAGCAGTTGGGTGCGGCTGAAAATGATGGTGGCGGCGGACTTCACCTGGTCGATGAAGAATTCGCCGAAATTTTTCAGGTACATGCGGCATTTGCCCGCGTCCACCACGGTGGCGCAGCCCGCGATGACCAAATCCGCGTGCCGGGTCTTGGCTTTTTCCACGGCGGCGATGATTTCGCTCAGCTTGCCAACGCCGGTGGGTTCCACCAAAATGCGGTCGGGATGATAGGCGTCGATCAGCTCGTCGATGGATTTCTGGAAATCACCCGCCAGGGTGCAGCAGATGCAGCCGGAGTTCAGCTCCGTTACCGTGATGCCGGAATCCTTCATGAAGCCGCCGTCAATGCCGATTTCGCCGTACTCGTTTTCCAGCAAAATCACCTTTTCTTTGGCGATGGAGCCGCCCAGCAGCTTTTTGATCAGCGTGGTTTTGCCCGCGCCGAGAAAACCTGAAATAATGTTGACCTTTACCATACCCATACACTCCTTTTGCGGTGCAGAGAGAAAATCTGGAAGCTTCTGCCGCACTTTATATTATACCAGACTTGTCAAGGCCCTATATTGAAGAAAATTTAAAAAGACGCGGCGAAAAACCGCGTCAAAGAGAGCAAATAAAGGCGTCAAAGCGCCGCCACGGCCACCACGCCGGGCATCATGCGCATCTGCCGAAGCATATCGTCTGTTTCCACGTTGCCCCGCAGGGTAATGGCGGCGGAATATTGGGCGCCGTCGTCGGTGGAAACGGCAATGGTGCGCACGCGCAGGTTCACGATGGACATGCGCTGATCCTTGCAAAGCCGCAGCACGTTTTCCAGGGAGGTTTTTTCATCGTAAGCCAGCTCCACCGTGTATTCCGGAGGACGGTGGATCCTGGCGCTGATCATGCCGAAAAGGGTTTCGGCGATCAGCACAAGCGCCGTACCGATGACGGCCAGCTCGTAGTAGCCGCTGCCGATGGCCAGGCCGATGATGCCCGTGGTCCACAGGCCCGCCGCCGTGGTCAGGCCCTTGACGGACAGGTTGCGCGTCACCACGATGGTGCCCGCGCCGATAAAGCCCAAGCCGGAAATCACCTGGGCGCTGATGCGGGAAATATCGGAAGGCATTTTCAGCACCAAATACAGGTACAGCCCCGTCATGGCGGCCAAATTGGCGGCGACGCACACCAGGATATGGGTGCGGAAGCCTGCGGGCCTGTTCTTGGCGGAACGCTCCAGGCCCACCGCCGCGCCGCACAGGCAGGAAAGCAGCATCCGCAGCACCACCGCGCCGGGGTCCAGTCCCCGCAGGGGATCCAAATAATTCAGCATAGCCGTTCGCGCCTCCCCGTTATGAGATCAGTTCCTGCACGGAGCGCACGCAGGGCAGCTCCGCCAGGGTGGAAAGAACGCAGGAATGGGAACGGTTCTCTCTGCTCAGCTTCAAAATGAAAACGGCGGAGGGGTATTTGCCGCCCTTCTGCTCCGTGCTTTCAATGTCGATATCCACGATCTGGGCCTTCTGGCGTTTCATCAGATCGGTGATGGTGTTGATATCCTCCGCGCAGGTGAACTCCACGCCGATGGTGATGTCCCGCAGCCTGCGCTTAAAGGCGTTTTCCAGGGGGGCCAGCACGTTCAGCACCAGGATGATGACGGCGGCGGCGATGATCACGCACTCGTAAAACCCCGCTCCCGCCGCTAAGCTCATACATACGGTGGCGAACAGGGCGGTGGCGGTGGTCAGGCCGTTCACCTGCTGATGGATCGCCTTCATGATGATGCCCGCGCCTAAGAAGCCGATGCCCGTGACCACCTGGGCCGCCATGCGGGAGGCGTCGAATTTAAAGCCCACCTCCGCCGTAATCTCCGCCCAGGGGCCGTTCAGCATTTCATATAAATAGATGGGCAGCAGCACGCTCATGGCCGCGCCGATGCTTATGAGCATATAAGTGCGAAGCCCGGCGGGCTGGGCTTTCTTGGCCCGGCCAAAGCCCACCGCGCCCCCCGCGAGAAAGGCCAGCAGCATACGCAAACACACGCTGGCGAAGGTGAAACCCCGCATATTCAATCCGCCATCCTTTGCAGCGCTTTTAATCCTTATGAGTATATCATATTTTTTTATGATTGGCAATCTTTTGTGCGAATTGGCAGAAAATATTCTGAAAAATCAAGGGCGAGCGCTTGCCTGAACCTGTCAAATGCTGTATAGTAGGGGGGAAACGGGAGGGATGAACGCATGAATCCGCTGCTGCTTTGTGCGCGCATGGAGCCGGGAAAGCTCCTGCGCCTGTCCATGATCGCGGGGGCCTTGGGGATCACGGTGAAGGAAGTAAAGGAAGAACAGGCGGGCCAGCGGCTGGAAGCGCTGTGCGGGTTAAGCCCCTTGGGGCCTGCGGTCAAAAAGGCGAAAATCGGCGGGGAAATGGCGGTGATGGCCTTTTTCCCGGATAAGCTCATGGACGCGCTGTTTGCCGCTATCCGGAAAAACGGGCTGGAAAGGCCGTGCCTCATGGCGGTGCTGACGCCCACCAACCGCGCGTGGACGCTGGAACGCCTGTATCAGGAACTGCAAAAGGAATACGCCGCGATGAACGCAAGAAAATAATGCAATTGTTCCGATCAGTACAGAAAGAGGAAAGTGAAAAGTGGAAAGTGAAAATTAGAATAGTCATCGCTTTTGCTGACGACAGTCCTTTGCGAACCATATAGAATTTCACTTTCCACTTTTCACTTTTCACTTTTGATCGAAGACACTTTTGAACTGATACATCGAAAGGAAGTTTCTTCAGGTGGGATATGTTTATTTGGTGATGGTGGCCCTGTTTTTCAGCTTCGGGGGCACCTCCGTCAAGCTGATCCGGCCCTATTTTTCGCCGTACATGATCACGTTCCTGCGCTTTTTCGTGGCGGTGCTTTGGCTGACCGGCATAAAGCTGTTGAAGCGCCAGCGGCTGCGGGCGGACTTCTGGGAGAACCTTAAAAAGCATTGGAAATGGCTGGTCTTCGGGGCCTGCGCAAAGCTTGCGGCTTACCTCATGGAAAACGCCGCCCTGTCCGTGGGCGTATCCTACGGCAACATCCTCACCCAGCCCGCCCAGATGATCCTGCTCACCATCCTGGGCGTCACGGTGCTGAAGGAAAAAATGAGCGGGGCCAAGTGGGCGGGGGTGGCTTGCTGCGTGAGCGGCATCCTGCTCATTTCCTGGAACGGCCTGCCGCTGGACGCCCTGGTGGGCGAGCAATTGACCCTGACGCTGCTGTACATCTTTTCCGGCTGCGGGGCCGGGCTGTTCGTGTTCACCCAGAAAAAGCTCGCGCGGGATTTTGATATCCTGGACAGCAACCTGTGCATGTTCGCCCTGGCGGCGGCGCTGGCCCTCATGTTTCCCGCCGCGCGGGGAGAAATCCTGCCCAAAGCCGCGCCGGATTTTGCCTGCATCGCCGCCGTGATCTGGTACGGGTTCGTTACCGGCATCGGGTTTTATCTCAACGCCAAGGCCATTCCCCTGGTGCCCTTCCGCATGGTGGCCCTGCTGCAAAGCACCATGGTGTTTTTCGCCCTGGCCTGGGGCATCCTGTTTTTCCAGGAGCCGGTCAGCGTTTGGATCATTTCCGGCACGGTGCTGTTTGTGATCGGCATCGTGGTGATGCAGCATAAGGGAAAGGCAAAAAGTGTTTAACGTTTGTCTTTTGCTTGACAAATTCATCCCGTTTGTGACATAATAAACCTGTCTTCGAGTCCATGTTCCTAAGGGACGCACTATGGAGCATGGACCGCGCCGGAAAGCCCGGTTCAGGGCGCGGCTGGAAACGGCCGCACCTTCCGTATTTGAAAAGGAGACAGGCGAAGGGGCCGCGCAGAAACCGCCCTTTTTTGTCCGTGTATCCTTTTTGGATGCGCGGATTTTTTTCCGCCGGTTTTCCGCATAGGGTTGGCGCTGGAAACGGCCCAGCCTCCCTTTTGGAAAGGAGACGGCGGACGCACGCGGCCTGGATGGCGGCTTGTTTGTGTACCTTCCGTTTCAAAGAAGACAAAAAATCTCTTTTGAAAGAGGGGAAGTACCATGAGCAAGCGCCTGACTCGCATCCTGTGCGTAATCTGCGCCCTGATGCTGTGTACCGGCGTGGGGCTGGCCCAAACGGCCCCCCAAACGGAGCTGATCGTGTTCGCCGCCGCGTCCATGACCGAAACCCTAAGTCAGCTCAAAGCCGTATATGAAGCGGAACATCCCGATGTGACCATCGTGTACAACTTTGATTCCTCCGGCACCCTGAAAACCCAGATCGAAAGCGGCGCGGAATGCGATGTGTTCATTTCCGCCGCCCCCAAGCAGATGAACCAGCTGGACGCCGCCGCCAAGCCCGAAGCCAACCCCGCCGGGCTGGACTTCGTACTTCAGGGCACGCGCGTAAACCTCTTGGAAAACAAGGTGGCCCTGGCCGTGCCAGAGGGGAACCCCAAGGGCATCGAAAGCTACGATGATCTGGTGGAGCGCCTGAAAGCGGGCACGGTGCTTTTGGCCATGGGCAACAGCGACGTGCCGGTGGGCCAGTACACCCAGAAGATTTTCGCCTTCTACGGCCTGGATGAAGCGGAGCTGGCCCAAAAGGGCGTGATCACCTACGGCAGCAACGTGAAGGAAGTGACCACCCAGGTAAGCGAAGCGGCGGTGGACTGCGGCGTCATTTACGGCACCGACGCTTATTCCGCCAAGCTGACCGTGGTGGACACCGCCACTGCCGAAATGTGCGGTCAGGTGATCTATCCCGCCGCCGTGCTGAACATCACCAGGAACGAGGAAATCGCGAAGGATTACCTTTCCTTCCTGACCTCCGACGCGGCCAGGGCCGTGTTTGAAGCCGTGGGTTTTTCGCCCATTCCGCAATAATCAAATTCCGCACGGGCGGGGCCGCCATCCGCCCCGCCGATATTTGAAAGGGAAAGGGTTGTTAAGGTGGATCTGTACCCCCTTTGGAATTCCCTGCGCATCGCCGGGATCAGCACGGTCATCATCTTCTTTCTTGGCATTTTGGCGGCGTATTACATCGCCAAGGCCCCGAGGCTGGTGAAGGGCGTGCTGGACGTAGTGCTGACCCTGCCCCTGGTGCTGCCGCCCACGGTGGTGGGCTTTCTGCTGCTTCGGGTGCTGGGGCCTCGCAGGCCGGTGGGCGCGTTTTTTCTGGAATACTTCAACATGCGGCTGACCATGACATGGTGGTCCGCCATTTTCGCCACCACGGTGGTGATTTTCCCGCTCATGTACCGCACCTGCCGGGGCGCCTTCGAGAGCTTTGACGAAAGCTTAGCCGAGGCGGGAAAAACCTTGGGCCTTTCCAATATCTACATTTTTTGGCGCGTGCGCATGCCTGCCTGCCGTCCCGGCATTTTGGCGGGCACGGTGCTGGCCTTTGCAAGAGCCCTGGGCGAATACGGGGCCACCAGCATGATTGCGGGCTACACGCCGGGCCGAACGGCCACCATTTCCACCACGGTGTATCAGCTGTGGCGCACCAATGACGACGGGCTGGCCCTGCGCTGGGTGCTGGTGAACGTGGCCATTTCCTTCGCGGTGCTGCTGGCGGTCAATTTTATGGAAAAGCAGCGGAAAAGGCGGTGAGGACATGGCGCTGACAGTGGACATTGAAAAGCGCTTCAAGGGCTTCACCCTCCGGGCCGCCTTTGAGGCGGGCAATGAAACCCTGGCCCTGCTGGGGGCTTCCGGCTGCGGAAAAAGCATGACCCTGCGCTGCATCGCCGGGGTCGAAAAGCCGGATCGGGGCCGCGTGGTGCTGGACGGGGAAACGCTGTTTGATGCTGAAAAGCATATCAACGTAAGCCCCCAGGAGCGGCGGATCGGAATGATGTTTCAGCATTACGCCCTGTTTCCCCAAATGACGGTGCTGAAAAACGTGCTGTGCGGCGCGCGGCGGGATATGAAAGGGAAAGCGCGGGAGGACGCGGCCTTTGCCATACTGGAAGCCTTCGGCATTTTGGATTTAAAGGACAGGCTGCCCGCCCAGCTTTCCGGCGGTCAGCAGCAGCGGGTGGCCCTGGCCCGCATGATGGTGGGAAATCCCCGCATTCTCATGCTGGACGAGCCTTTTTCCGCCCTGGACAGCCACCTGCGCTTCCGCATGGAGCAGGAGGTGCGCGGGGTGATCCGGAAGTTCGGGAAAACGGTGCTGCTTGTGTCCCACGATCGGGACGAGGTGTACCGCATGGCGGACAAGGTGGCGCTCATGAAGCTTGGGCAGATCGAGCGCATCGGCGCAAAGAAAGAAGTGTTTGCCGATCCCGGCACCCGCACGGGCTGCCTGCTGACGGGCTGCAAAAACGTGTCCGCCATTCGGGTGATCGACGAAAACCACGGGTCGGCCCTGGATTGGGGCGTGACGCTTGCGTTCCCCGTAAAGCCCGGCACGGACGCGGTAGGCGTTCGCATGCATGCGGTGCAGCCCGGCCCGGGGGAAAACGAGCTTCGTTGCAGCGTAACGGAAGTGATCGAAAATCCCTTTTCCGTCACCGTGATGCTTCGGCCCGTGAACGCGCCGGAGGGGAAAACGGCCATCGGCTGGGAAATGGAAAAACAAATGTGGCAATCGCTTGCGGCGGAGGAAATCACGGTGCATCTGCCGCCGGGAAGCATTTTACAATTGAAAGGCTGATATTTATGCTGGAAAACGCCTCCTGGACGGAAGCCCGGGATTTGCTGCTTGGGCTTGCAAAGCCCGTGGAAACGGAAGCTGTGCCTCTGGACGCGTGCGGGGGCCGGGTGCTGGCCTTTGACCTGAAAGCGGGGGAGGACGTGCCGCCCTTTGACCGGTCCGCCTACGACGGGTACGCTTTCCGGGCTGCTGACACGGAATCAGCTTCCAGGGAAAACCCGGTCGTCCTGCGGATCACGGAAACGGTGGCCGCCGGGCAGGTGCCGAAGCTTCCGGTTTTGCCGGGAGAAGCGGCCCACGTGATGACCGGGGCGAAAATCCCGGATGGGGCCGACGCTGTGATCAATTTCGAGCGCACAGAATTTACGGAGGCTTCCGTCACGCTTTTTGAACCGTACAAAAGCGGAAGCAATATCGTCAAGCGCGGCGAGGACGTGCAGGCCGGGGCGCTGCTGGCCCCCTGCGGCACGGTCATCGACGCCGGCCTGGCGGGCACCTTGGCCGCCCAGGGGATTCCCCTGGTCAATGTATACCGGAAGCCGGTCGTCGGCCTGATCTCCACCGGCAGCGAGGTGGTGGAAGCGGAGGAAGAACAGCCTTTGGGCAAGATCCGCAACGCCAACCGTTCCACCTTCACGGCGCTGCTCACAAAAGAAGGGTGCGACGCGCGTTATTTGGGCCTGGCCGGGGACGACGCGGAGAGCATTCGCGCCCTGATTGAAAAAGGATTAGCGGAATGCGACGCGGTGATCCTCACCGGCGGCGTTTCCGTGGGGGACTGGGACGTGACCCCCGCTGCCATGGAGCAGGCCGGGGCGGAAATAATGCTTCGGGGCGTGAAGATGAAGCCCGGCATGGCCTGCGCTTACGGCGTCGCCGGGGGCAAGCTGGTGCTGGGCCTGTCCGGCAATCCCGCCTCCTCCTTCACCAATTTCTGCGCCTGCGCCTTGCCTGCTATCCGGAAATTGTGCGGCAGAAAGGAACCACTGCCCAAAGCGTTTCAGGGGGCGCTGGCGAAGGGCTTCCGCAAAAAAAGCCCCGCCGACCGTTTTCTCCGGGGCCGTTTATCCCTGGATGACGGGACGGTGAAGTTTCTATCTTCCACCGACCAGGGCAACGTGGTGCTGTCCAGCACCATCGGCTGCGACGCCTTTTTGCTCATTCCCGGCGGAAGCGGCCCGGTGGAAGCCGGAACAAAACTCAACGGATTCTTGTTATAAAGAGGGGTTTCATTGATGAAAAAGATTCGAGTGGAGGACGCCGTGGGCCTGACCCTGTGCCACGACCTGACGGAAATGAAGGACGGCTTCAAGGGCGCGGCTTTTAAGCGCGGCCATGTGATCGGGTCAGCGGACATTCCCCGCATGCTGGATATGGGCAAACGCACGGTGTTCGTCTGGGAGGAAAACGCGGGGGAAATCCACGAGGAGGACGCCGCCCTGCGCATGGCCGCTATGGCCCCGGTGGAAGGGGCGCGTTACACCGCCCCCGCCGAGGGCAAGGTGCTGCTGCTTTCCGAGCGGGAAGGCATGCTGCGGGTAGATACGGCATTGCTTCGGGAAATCAACAGCATCGGCGATTTGACCATTTCCACCCTGCCGGATCATTACCCCGTGAAGCCCGGCATGCGCTTAGCTTCCATGCGCATCGTGCCGCTCGTGACGAAGGAAGAACAGATCATCCGGGCGGAAAGCCTCTGCGCCGGCCGGAAGCTATTGGATTTGCTGCCCTATAAGCCCCTGAAAGCGGGCATCATCATCACCGGTTCCGAAATCTATCACGGCCGCATTCAGGATAAATTCGAGGCGGTGGCCCGGAAAAAGCTGAACGCCTATCCCGGCGAGGTGATCGGCGCGGCGGTCTGCGACGACGACCTGGATATGCTGGTCAGCGCCGCCCGGGATTTCCTTTCTAAAGGCGCGGATTTTCTCATTTTTTCCGGCGGCATGTCCGTGGATCCCGACGACCTGACCCCCTCCGCCATCCGGCATTTAGGCTGTGAAGTGGTCACCCACGGCGTGCCCAGCCAGCCCGGCAATATGACCATGCTGGCCTACCTTGGGGATATCCCCGTCATGGGCGTGCCGGGGGCGGCGGTGAGCCTGCCCACCACCATTTTTGACGTGCTGCTGCCCCAGGTGTACGCCGGGCTGAAATTCACGAAAGACGATTTGATCCGTTTGGGCGACGGGGGGCTGTGCCAGCTGTGTCCGGCCTGTCATTTCCCCAACTGTACGTTCGGCAGGTATTGATATGATTGATAGTTTGGGAAGAAACATCACCTATCTGCGGCTTTCGGTGACGGAGCTGTGCAACCTGCGCTGCCGCTACTGCATGCCGGAGGAGGGCGTGTGCAAGCTGGCGCACAGCCAGCTGCTCACGGAGGAAGAAATGGTTCGCGCCGTGCGGGCCGCGTCCCGCTTGGGCATTACCAAGGTGCGCATCACCGGCGGCGAACCGCTGGTCAAGCCCAATATCCTGTCCATCTGCCGGAACGTGGCGAATGTGCCGGGCATATCGGAAACCTCCGTTACCACCAACGCCATCCTTTTGCCGGACATGGCGGCCCCTCTTCGGGAAGCGGGCGTTCAGCGGGTGAACATCAGCCTGGACACCCTGAACCCGGAAAAGTACCGGAAAATCACCCGCCGGGGCGAGCTTTCCGATGCCCTGAAAGGGCTTTCCGCCGCCCTGGACGCGGGTTTTGAAAAGGTGAAGATCAACGCCGTGCTGATCGGCGGCTTCAACGACGACGAAATCCCCGCTTTAGCCGCCCTTACGCAAAAATGGCTCGTGGACATGCGTTTCATCGAGCTTATGCCCATGGCGGGAAATACAGACTTCGGTTCGGAATGCTATATTCCGGTCACGCGGGTGTTGGACGCGCTGCCTCAGGCCCTGCCGGAGCAGGAGGAGGGCGTGGCCCGGCTGTACCGCTTGCCGGGCGCTTTGGGCCGCGTGGGCCTCATCAGCCCTTTAAGCCAGCATTTCTGCGCCGCCTGCAATCGCATCCGGCTCACGGCGGACGGCAAAATCAAGCCCTGCCTCCATTCGGCGGAGGAAATCTCCATCAAAGGCTTAAGCGAACAGGACATGATGGAGCAGATGCGCCGGGCCATCTTATCAAAGCCCGCCTGTCACGCGGAGCTGAATGTCATTAGCCGCAGTCCTTCGGGCCGGAGCATGAATCAGATCGGAGGGTGAAAAATGCCGACGCCTGTGATTGGATTTTCCGCCTATTCCGGCACCGGGAAAACCACCCTGATGGAGCGGGTGATCCGGATGCTGACCGAGCAAGGCGTCAAGGTGGCCGTCGTCAAGCACGATGGCCACGGCTTCCAGATCGACCGTCCGGGCAAGGATTCCTATCGCCACGCCCAGGCCGGAGCGCAGACCGTGGTGCTTACGTCTCCGGACAAAACCGCCGTCATCGAGCAATCCGGCCGCACACTGGAACAATGTATCAGCCGAATCAGCGGGGCCGACGTGATCCTGGTGGAGGGCTTCAAGTACGCCTCCATTCCCCGGATCGGCCTTTCCCGGAAAGCCTCGGGAAAAGGCCTGCCCGAACCGGCGGACAATTATATAGCGGTTGTTACAGACGACGAAAGCGTTAAAACAACCGTGCCGCGCTTTTCTCTGGACGACGCAAAGGGCCTTGCGGATTTTATCATTGAGGAGATACGGATCATGCCTGAAAGCGATTTTACTCACTTTAACGATCAGGGCCGGGCCAGGATGGTGAACGTGGGGGAGAAGGACCCCACCCACCGCACTGCCGTCGCCGCCGGGCGGGTGCTGGTAAACGAAAGCACCTTTGCCCTGATAAAATCCGGCGGCGTGAAAAAGGGGGACGTGCTTACCGTGGCCCAAATCGCCGGGATCATGGCCGCCAAGCGCACGCCGGAGTGGATTCCCATGTGCCATCCCGTGCCCCTGAACGGCATCGACCTGAAGCTGTGGCTGGATGAAGAGCGGCTGTCCGTGGAAATCGAGGCCACCGCCCAGTGCGACGGCCGCACCGGCGTGGAAATGGAGGCCCTCACCGCCGTAAGCGCCGCCGCACTGACGGTATACGATATGTGCAAGGCGGTGCAGCGGGATATGGTGATCGACCAGATTCGGCTGCTGCGCAAAACCGGCGGCGTCCACGGGGATTATTGCAGGGAGGAAACATAGATGAGCGAAACGAAATATACAGCGGCGGTCATTACGGTCAGCGACAAGGGCTTTCGCGGCCAGCGGGAGGATACCAGCGGCCCCGCCCTGTGCGGGATGCTGACGGAGCAGGGCTGGAACGTGGTCTACACCGCCCTGGTGCCCGATGAAAAAGAGCTGATTCAAAAGGAATTGCTGCTTTGCGCCGATGAAAAGCATATTGCCCTGGTACTCACCACCGGCGGCACCGGCTTTTCGCCCCGGGATGTCACGCCGGAAGCCACGATGGAAATCGCAGAGCGCCTGGCCCCCGGCATTCCCGAGGCCATGCGGGCGGAGAGCATGAAAATCACGCCCCACGGCTGCCTGTCCCGGGAAACGGCGGGCATCCGTGGAAGCACGCTTATCATCAATCTGCCGGGCAGCAAAAAAGCCTCCACCGAAAACTTCGCCGCCGTGTACAAGCCCGTGCGGCACGGGGTGGAAATGCTGCAATCCGCAGGCTCGGCGGACTGCGCAGCGACCGTTCAGAATCACAGCGGGAAGAAGGAAAAGCCCTCCGTGGACGCCTGGCTGCTGGAAATCAAGAAGCTTCCGGAGGCCGGACAAATCGGCATGTACCTGATCCACAACGGCGTGGTGCGGGCCACTGCCCGGAGTAAGGTGCGCATGGGAGACGACGCCGCCCGGCCCGTTGTCGGCATGCTGTTTTCCTGCGACGGAGAGAAAGCGGAAGCCGCCGTTGCCGACGCCCTGAAAATGGACGGCATTTACGCCGTGAAGGTATGGGTGAACGAAGGAGAGCTGCGCGTGGGCGACGATATCATGCAGGTGCTCATCGGCGCGGACATTCGCCCCCATGCCGTGAAATGCTTAGAAACCCTGGTAGGCAGGATCAAAAGTGAATGTGTAACGGAAAAAGAATTATATGCGGAATGATCGCTGATTGACGGAAAGGACGGGCAGGATGATCTTTTTTCAGCAGTTTTATCTGGATCGAGAAAAGGATATCGCGGTGGACCTGTACATGGAGGGGGACCGTCTTTTTCATGTGATCCGCACGCCCAATCACCACACGGGCAACCTGATCACCAATTTGGCCCGGCTGTGTTCCCTGGAAACCACGGAGGACGAAAACGGCTTAAAGGTGATCCGCGGCGAAATCCCCTGCTATTTCGACGGGGACAACCGGAAAATGTACATCCTGCGCCTGGGCAACACCAAGATCGCCAACATCTTCCCGGACGGGCGGGTGGAACTGAAAGCTTCCATCCCCGCCATTTCCAAAACCCTCATGAGCCAGACCAAGGATTACCGCTTGGGCGTTGAAAAAACCATTGTGAAAACCTATATCCGGGGCGACTGCAAATTCCGCACCGACCTGCACACCCACATGAACGGAAACCTGCCCCCGGACGCCCTGATTGCCCTGGGCATTATCCATCAAATCCGATATCCCCTTTACTATATCAAAAAGCTGGGCCTTCTTTGCACGGAATCCCAGTGGGCCAAGCTGGAAAGGGAGCGGCAGGAGGCGGAAAAACGGCTGGATTTAGGCGAGCTGACGGGCCGCCACCGGGAACGGCGCATCGACGATTTCACTTTTATCAACTTTGCCGATCTGATTTTAGGCAACCTTCAAAACGCCGCCGCCAATATCGAAAAAATCCGCAATTCCCTCACCATTCCCAAGGACGGGCAGGCGGTGTTCGCCGATCTGGAGAAGGTGTATCTGTACCGCTACGTGTTTACCAAGGGCGTCGCTGACGAGCATCTCTTTTCCGGCATCAATATCGAGGGCATCCCGGATCGGGAGGTGTACGCCTACGCGGAAAAAATGCGCCGGGATCGGGAGGACAGCCGTTACCGCGCCAATACCCTGTACCAGGATC
>JAFSNT010000143.1 GCA_017443295.1 Clostridia bacterium | reverse complement strand
GGGGGAAACCGCTCTTTGGCCTCCAAAGAGCGGTTTCCCCCCAGAAAAAAGCTTTTCTGTCAGTCCCCTAACCATTCCCCGTCGTACACGAAGGCGGCGGGGCCGGTCTGGTACACGTGGTTATCGTCGGCGCTCCAATGCAATTGCAGGTTGCCGCCGGAGAGCTTCATTTGCACCGTGCGGTTGGAAAGGCCCCCTAAGACGGCGGCCACCAGGGACGCGCACGCGCCGGTGCCGCAGGCCAGGGTTTCCCCCGCGCCGCGCTCCCACACGCGCATTTGCAGAATGTTGCGGTCGATGACCCGCACGAATTCCACGTTGGTGCGGCGGGGGAAGAGAGGGTGATGCTCGATCATGGGGCCGATGGTGGGCAGGTCGATGACCTCCGGGTCGCGGACGAAGACCACGGAATGGGGGTTGCCCATGTTGACGCAGGTGATGAACCAGGTCTGGCCCAAAATTTGCAGCCGGTGGCGCAGCACCAGCTCCCCGGGCAGATCCACGGGGATCAGGCGGGGGTTCAGCTCCGGCGTGCCCATATCGGCCTTGATGCGGGCCACCTTGCCGTTTTCCACGGTCAGCCACAGCTGCTTCACGCCGCCGCCCGTTTCGATGGTCAGCTCGGTTTTGTCGGTCATGCCCCGTTCGTACACGTATTTGCCGATGCACCGCAGGGCGTTGCCGCACATTTCGGCTTCGCTGCCGTCGGCGTTGAAGATGCGCATGGCGAAATCCGCCGCCACCGAGGGTTCGATCAGCACCAGGCCGTCCGCCCCCGCGCCGAAATGGGGTTTGGACATGACGATGGCCATCCGCTCCGGGTTCTCGATCACTTCCTCAAAACAGTTGACGAACAGATAATCGTTGCCGATGCCGTGCATTTTCGTGAATTTCATGTCACGAACCCCCTTCATTGGAAAAGTGAAAATTGAAAAGTGGAAAGTGAAAAGCGGAGAGAAATTGGAAAACAAGATATATTTTCACTTTCCACTCTTCACTTTCCACTTTCGTGGTTCCCTACATGCCTATGCCGCGCAGGCCCCTTGGGTTACATCCTCTCCGGCGCGTCCAGCCCGATCAAATACAGGCCGGTTTTGATGGTCTGGCGGCAGGCGTCGGTCAGTTGCAGCCGGGCGGCGGTGGCGGCGGGATCGTCGTCCAAGATGCGATGCTCGTAGTAATATTTGTTGTACGCCTTGGCGATTTCCGTGGTGGCGCGGGTGACGATGGAGGGTTCGTTCCGAAGGCACGCTTCCGCCACCGCCTCCGGGAACCGGCTGAGCAGCCGCAGCAGCGCCTGGGCCTCGTCGTCGGTCAGCGCCGCGTAATCGGGATTCGCCGCGATTTCCGGGGCCTTGCGCAGCACGGAGCAGCACCGGGCGAAGGTGTACTGCACATAAGGCCCTGTTTCGCCGTCAAAGTTCAGGGCGCGATCCCACCAGAAATCAATGTCCTTGATGCGGTTGTTTTGCAGGGTGGCGTACACCACCGCGCCCACGCCCACCTGCCGGGCCACTTCTTCCTTGTTTTCCAGGCCGGGGGACTTTTCGTTGATGATATCCAAAGCCCGCTCCTGGGCGCGGGTGAGCAGCTCGTCCAGCAGCACCACGTGGCCCGTGCGGGTGGCCATAGCCTGGCCCTCGTAGGATACCATACCGAAAGCCACGTGCTGGCACTGGCCGGCCCAATCGTAGCCCATCAGCTCCAGCACCTTGAACAGCTGCTTAAAGTGCAGGTCCTGCTGGTAGGCCACGATGTACAGGCTCCGGTCGAAATGGTAGGTTTCCTTGCGGTAGATGGCGGCGGCGATGTCGCGGGTGGCGTACAGGGTGGCGCCGTCCGATTTGAGGATCAGGTAAGGCGGCATGTCGTAGGGTTCCAAATCCACGATCTTCGCCCCGTCGGAATCCTTGAGCAGGCCCTTTTCGTCCAGCTCCCGTACCACCCGGTCGGTTTTCTTCGCCATGACGCTTTCGCCGTCGTAGCTGTCGAAGGACACGCCTAACACGTCGTACACCTTCATGGCGTCCCGCAGGGTCACGTCCTTGAACCAGCGGAAGATGGACAGGGCTTCTTCGTCGCCGTCCTCGATTTTCTTGAACCAGGCCCGGCCCTCGTCCTCCAAAGCGGGGTTTTCCTTGGCTTCGTCGTTGAAGCGCACGTACAGCTTGGTCATTTCGTCCACACCGCCCGCTTCCACCTGGGCCTTATCGCCCCAGCGCTTGTAAGCGGCGATCATCTTGCCGAACTGGGTGCCCCAGTCGCCCAAATAGTTGATGGACACCGTTTTCCATCCCTGGAAATCATAAATGCGCTTTAAGCTGTTGCCGATCACGGTGGTGCTTAGGTGGCCCAAATGAAAACGCTTTGCGATGTTGATGCTGGAATACTCCACCACGGCGGTTTTGCCGTTTCCGTCCTGGCTTGCGCCCCACTTTTCCGGCGCGGCCATGATGGCGCAAAGCAGCTCCCGGGCGAAGTTTTCCCGGTTGAAAAAGAAATTCAGATAGCCGCCCACGCATTCCACCCGGGCGATTTCCGGCTTGTCCGCCGCTTCCGCCAGCTTCTTTGCGATCATGGGCGGCCCCATGCGCAGGGCCTTGGAGAGCTTGAAGCAGGGGAAGGCGTAGTCCCCCATGCTCTTTTCCGGGGGCACCTCCAAAAGCGCCGCCAAATCCTCCGGCAGCCCCTGGGCCTCCGGAAAGGCTTTTTGCAGCATTTCGCCCGCCAAAGCGCCGATGCGCTGTCTCATGTCCATAAAAAGAACCTCCTGGAAACCATAATGGAAAATACCATTTCATGATACCATATTGTGCCCCGTTTCGCAACAGCGCAAACGGCGGAAATTGCGGAAAATGCGCGGTTTTGGCCTGGGAATCCAAAAACCGAAAGCCGAAATAACAATTGACATGAATCGACAATTCCTATACAATGAAAGCGCCCCCTCGGGGGCCGAGAGTGAAAACAAACGCCCGGCGGTTGCTCCATCCTCCCGAAAGGGGGTGATGTGCAATGCGATTTACTTTTCACATTGGAAAGTATACGGTGAGTATCATCATCCGTAAAACGCAAAGCAAAAAGAACAACCGCCACTCTGCCAAGTGACGGTTGGTGTGGCTCTAAGCCGCATTTCATAACCCGAACCTGAGGAGCAACCGCGTGCGTGGTTCACTCTTCGCTTTTATTATACCCGATCTTGCGAAAATGTCAAGTATCCCGTTGATATAACTGCCTTTTCCATCCCCAAAAACAGAAATAACAATTGACATGAATCGACAATTCCTATACAATAAAAATGCCCCTTTGGGGGCCGAGAGTGAACAACAAACGCGCAGGCGGCTGCTCCATCCTCCCGAAAGGGGGTGATGCGTATGCGTCTTACCTTTCATATTGGTAAGTATACGGTGACGATTGTCATACGGAAAACGCAGCGAAAAGAGAACAACCGCCACTCTGCCAAGTGACGGTTGGGTGTGGCCATAAGCCACATTCAATAAACCGGAATTGAGGAGCAACCGCGTGCGTGGTTCACTCTTCGCTTTTATTATACCCGCTTTTGCGAACTTGTCAAGTGCCGCGCGTTGCCGGAACGTTCTTTTCCTCCCCCTGAAACGCCCGAAAAACCCGTCCCCCCTGCTCAAAACAAGCGAAAAACCGCCGCAAATTTAACAAAAATATGAAAAATCCAATTGACATAGGCCGAAAACCCGTCGTATAATAAAACGTGGGTGATAGTCTATTTATGTAACCTTGATCCCACGAAGGAGGAGTGCCTATGGGCCAGGAAGCGAAGCCGTCCGCGGGGCGGGCAGCGGTGTTCTTTCCGGTTTGTCGGCATGGAATGACAGAAGAAAGGGTTCGCGGCGCGGGCCGTGAACGGTTTGCGGACAGCCGGGTGACGGAATGAAGACGATCAAAGAACCAAGAAAGAAAATCGCCCAGCTGTGGCGACGGCCCGAACCCAAGCAGGCGACATACCGCCCCATGAAGTATCTGCTGAAAACCCAGGTGGAGGACGGCCTGCTGCTCTACAACGTGGTCACCTCGGAAATGATCCTGCTGGAAGGGGAGGAAGAAAGGCTGTTCAGCGGCCTGCCCGCCCCCCACGATCCCGCCATGGACGAGCTGATCGCCCGGCATTTCCTGGTGCCGGAGGGCTTCGACGAAAGCAAGTCCGTAGAGCAATTGCGGGCGCTCCTCAAAAAGCTGGAACCCTCCAAACGTGTGGCCGGCTTTACCATCCTGCCCACCACGGAATGCAACGCCCGGTGCTACTATTGCTTTGAAAGCGATCATCCCCGCTGCACCATGACGGAGCAGATTGCCGCCGACACGGTGGCCTACATCGCCGACAAATGCAAGGGCGAACCCATTGAAATCACTTGGTTCGGCGGTGAACCCCTGGTGGGGGCCAAGCGCATTTCCCAAATCTGCGCGGGGCTGCGGGAAAGGGAAATCAAGTACAGATCGTCTATTGTGAGCAACGCCTATCTGTTTGACGAAAGCATCATCCGGATGGCCAAGGACGAATGGCATCTGACAATGGCGCAGATCACCTTAGACGGAACCGAAAAGGTGTATAACGAGACGAAGGCTTACGTGCAGCCCAAGGAAAATCCCTTTCAGCGGGTAATGCGGAACATCGACGCCCTGCTGGAGCAGAGAATTGCCGTAAATGTCCGTCTGAACGTAACGGCGGAGAACGCGGCGGATTTAAGCGATCTCATCGACGAGCTGGCCGCCCGGTTCGGCGGGAAAAAGGGCTTCACTGCCTACTCCCACGCGGTGTACGAGGGCGTTGGATACGATCCCGTTTCTTACGACGATGATATGCGGGAATGGGTCGATATTCAAACCAGCGCCTTGGACGCCAAGCTGCGGGAAAAGAAGCTGTTGGGCAGTTTCGCCAAATTGCCGGAGCTTCATGCGATCCATTGTATGTCCGACAATGATACTGCCCGGCTGATTTTTCCGGACGGCGCTATCGGTAAATGTGAGAACATGTCCTCCCGGGAAGGTGTGGGCGATATTTACCGGGACGTCACTGATGAAGCCTTGTATGCCCGGCATAAAGAAACCAAACGGCTTCCGGGCTGCTCTGATTGCCCCCTGTTTCCCAGCTGTGTGAATTTGGCGGTTTGTCCGGAATCGGGAAAATGCTCCAAGGTAAAAACGGAGTGGAAGTTGGATCGGTATACCGGGCTGATGAAAGATCATTATCAAAAGTACCTGAAAAGTGAAGCGGATGCGCGCCCAGAAGAAGCCGTGCAACCGGCATGTGAATCATGATGAAGCAAAGGAGAGGATCAATATGAAAAGGTTTGCCCCCCCGAAAATAACGTTGATTCAATTGGCAAATGAGATTATTACTGTGACGAGTGGCTTGTGTTACGATAAATATTGCGATGATTATACATGTCCTAAATGCGATGAAAATGGAAATCATTGTGCCGTACAGACAGATTGTACGGCGAGACAATGTAAAGGGTATCTGTGCCTAGAATACTAAGTATATATAATACATGGAAGGTGAAAAAAATGAAAAAATTTGAAGTGCCGATGATGGATATTCAAAGGTTCGATACAGAAGATATTATATATACATCCAAAGTATGTGCAGTTGAAGCATTCAACTGTCCTTCCTGTTATTGTGTAGCAGTAGACTGCGGCGAGTTCACTTGTGACGCGAATAATTTTGGTTGCCCTGATGATACATGTCCTAAGGATATTGATTGATTCTGATTAAGTATTTTTGAAAATAATTCCACGAATAACTGCCAGTCCTCAAAAACTTTCGTATCAATAGGTGAAAGGGCTCGGAAAGCACGAGGACAGCAAGCCAACCGACAAGGGAAAGGAGGGCGCGGCGTTCACGGGCGATAGCTGCTCCTTTCCACCACAGCCTAAACAAAAACGATCAAACAACAAGGAGGAAACATCATGGAACGGGAAAACATCGGAGATCAGATCGCGGAAGAAGTGATCGGCGGCTCTATCGTCTTCACCCCGGATCATAAAACCTGCGGACGCAACTGCAACAACCAGTTCAAGGTGAACAACTACAGCGCCGTCATCGACTATATCAAGGCGAACTATAAAACCATGACTGAAAAGGAAATGCTTAAAAACATGGCTGCTCAAGGTCTGCTGACCAGACTGTAAAAGAAAAAATAACGTATAAAAGGGAGGATAATAACAATGGCACGTGAAATGCTCAATGAAATGGATGTTGATAAGGTAGTGGGTGGTTCCATCGTCTTCACCCCGGATCATAAAACTTGCGGGCGCAACTGCAATAACCAGTTCAAGGTGAACAACTACAGCGCCGTCATCAATTATATCTCGGCGAATTATAAAACCATGACTGAAAAGGAAATGCTCAAAAACATGGCTGCTCAGGGCCTGCTGACGAGGCTGTAATCAACCCTGGAACCGGGTTTCGCGTATCGGGTAGAACGTTGCGTCTACCCGATTCTTTGAGTAAAGGAGACAATATCAGTGAAAAGCAAGTACACCTTTGAAAAAATGGAGCTGGACGGGGAGATCGTGGCGGTTCCCGTGGGAGAAAGCGCGGCGGATCTGCACGCTGTGCTGAACGTCAACGAAGAAGCCATGCGCATCTTAGAGCTGCTGAAAGAGGAAACCACGGAAGAAAGCATCGTGGCCCAGCTGTTGAAGGAATACGAGGGCGAGAAGGACGAAATCGCGGCCCACGTTCACGCGTATATCGAACAATTGGTCGCGGAAGGCCTTGTGGAATAAGGCATGGAAGAAGTCAGGACCCTTGCCCAGCTGATCAGCGCCCTCAAGCGCGGATACACCGTCCGGGACGGGAAATTGATCCCCCCCCTGGCTCCCCGAAGGGAGGATATGGGGTGGGCTTTTTGTGTTTCCATGGCGGGCCATCGCGTGGGCATTCACACCCGCTTTTCCGATCTGCACACCCGGTGCGGGGATTTCCTGAGCGACGGGGAGCCGGAAATTGAAATCAGCGCCGATGAAAACGACATGGCCCGGGAGCGCGGCGAAGCGGAAAAGGCGCTCCGGGGAAACGGCAATTTGGAAGATTTAGCCATCCACCGGAAAATCTGCGAGGCCATGCTGGACTGGGATACCTTTCTCATGCATGGGGCCGTGGTGGCGGTGGGCCAGAGCGCCTACATGTTCACCGCCGCCAGCGGAACCGGGAAAACCACCCACGTCCAAAAATGGCTGGACAGCGTGCCGGGCGCTTACGTGGTGAACGGGGATAAGCCCCTGATCAAAATCACCGACGCCGGGGCCACGGCCTGCGGCACCCCCTGGCGCGGCAAAGAAAGAATGGGCGCAAACGTCATGACGCCCCTGAAAGCCATCGCGCTCATGGAGCGGGGGGAAAATAACGTCATCCGGGAAATCCCCTTCAAGGAAGCCTTCTCCTTCCTCCTCCAGCAAACCCACCGCCCCGGCGACCCCGAAAAAATGAAAAAAACCCTGGCCCTCCTGTCCCAAATGAACGGCAAGGTCCGGTTTTATAAATTCGTTTTCAATAATTTGAAGGACGATTGCTTTGCCGTGGCCTATAACGCGCTGGTAAAAGGCCAGCCGTGACCATGTTTCTATTTACATTTCTTTCCTCTTGTATTTCTGTCCTTCATCGGATATAATGCTTGTGTGTACAACTTGTATGTACATCCGAAAGGAGGATTTCGCATGCTTACTACCCGCGTTTTTCAGAATGGCAACAGCCAAGCCCTGCGTATTCCCCAGGAAATGCGCACGGACAAAAAGGATTATTTTATTCGCAAGGTAGGCGATATGTTTATCGCCTATCCGGTGGATGATCCCTGGGCGCCCGTTCGTCCGCTTGTCGGCGCGTTCCCCAAAGATTTCATGATCGACAGGGAACAGCCTGCCTGGGATGCCGTGCCGGATCGGGAGGGACTGTAAAGTGTACCTTTTGGACACGAACACTTGCATCTATTTCATGAAGGGCATCTACCCCCGCCTGACTGAAAAGCTGTTTTCCCTCGATCCTTCCAACCTTCTGATTTCATCGGTCACTGTGTTCGAGCTGGAATATGGCGCGGAGAAAAGCAAATGGGGTGAAAAAACCCGCCAACAGCTTGCTTTGTTCCTGTCGCCCTTTACCATTCTTCCCTTCGACGGCTCCGACGCGCTTACGGCGGGCCGTATCTGTGGAATCCTCCAGCGCCAGGGCACGCCCATCGGCCTCTATGATGTGCTGATCGCCGCCCAGGGAGTCAGCCGGGGCGTTCCCATTGTGACCCACAATATCGGTGAATTCAGCCGGGTTCCCGGCATCCTGCTGGAAGATTGGGCAGGCGAATGAAGTTCCCCTGTGCTCCCTTTTATGGCTGGATCAGAAATTGATCCGCCTCTTCTTTTGTCAGGTCGGTCACCTTTTTTCCGGTTCTCAATGCGCAATTGACCATCGCCCTTAAATTGTATTTTGAAACGGGCGGATCGGCATACGGATTGGGTGGATCAAAATATCCGGCGGGAAGGGGTTCGCCTTCCAGAAACCTTGGGATTCTAACGGTATTAGTTCCATTCATAATGGTATACCTCCAATAGCTTCTTCGCCATCGTTTCGGGAATCCAGAAATGGTATTTGTGAAGCGTGCCGATATACTCTCCGCCAAATGTTTGCTGGTCACATTTAGGATCGTCGATTTCTCAATGCCCACTACACGCGGGCTGTATACGGGAACCTCCTTCCAGCACCAGGTTACGCCCATCGGCGCTTATCTTGCAAAAAAACGCCCGCCATGACGGCGGGCGCTGAATGTTTTTGGGGAAGCGGTTCACGCGATCCCCAATTCCTTGCAAAGCTTTTCCCTGTATTCGGGATCGTTGGCGGCTTTTTCCGCGTCTTTTGTCCGGCCAAGAGAAAATAGCCTGGAAAACAGCGCGGACATTTTGCTTTCACCTTCCGCTCTTCCTTCCACTTTGCCCTCCGCTCTTCCTTCCGCTCTTCCTTCCGCTCTTCCTTCCGCTCTTCCTTCCGCTCTACTTTCCCGCCGGATTTGCGCGTCATGATTCCTCATGACAGTTTCATCGTCAAATAACAGCATCATAAGGCTTATTACCTCCTCTATGCCTTTGGTCAGCAAATAATTTTTCAGGGCGTTATGCTCCACGCAATACTGATATGTTGCCCGCATCGCCTCCGGTGCGTAGCCATATTTCTGAATGTTCTGGTCCAGCGTGTGGGCAAACGTCATATACTGGTCGATGATGTCCCCTTCTTTTCCTTGCTGCACGATTTTAGCGGTGATCTCCACATCGGGCGTATCGCCCGGAAAGAATTCCCTGGCAAAGGACAACTGTTCAGGCCGTTCTCCCTTTCCCGTATATATCACGTAAAATTCCGGTTTGGGCAGGGAAACGCGCTTCTCGCTGTACACGTCCAGCTCGTGGGCGGTGATGTAGTTTTTGTAGGTATACGCCAGATAGATCAGGATGCGGATCAGGATGTTCACGGACCAGGTGGACTGTGCCTCCACCAGGATCACGAATTTATCCCGCGCCAGGATGCCCAGGTCGTTATAGGACTTGTTGGTTAGGATATTTCTGATCGTTACGGTGGAAATATCGTCCTCCGTGTAATCCGAAAGCTCCGGGTGGAGGGCTTTCAGCAATTCCAGGCCGTAAGCGGGCGTGCCGAATACCTCTGTAAAAATGGACGCCTTTGCTTCGCGTTTGGCGGTCAGACCATCGCCGTTGTTCATCAGTTCGATGAACCGCTCCTCGTGCTGCATTTCGTCCACCCCCTTTTTCGCCATCCTGTGGTTTTATTATACCTCTTTGAACAGAATTATTCAAGGCCTTTGATTTTTCCGGATAAAAAAGCCGCCCGGACAGGTTCTTTATGTGAACCCTCCGCGCGGCGTTTTGTTTACTGTTCCATTTGGCGGCCCACGATGCCCGCCGCCGTTTCCGCCACCTTGATTTCCGTATCGCCCATGCGCGCGCCCTGCTCCCGGGAAAGCAGCAGCACCGCGCCGATGGCCTCCCCGTCCGCGATGATGGGGGACACCACCTGGGCCGTGTAGCCGGACACGTCTTCCTCGTTGGTCACGGGCACGATCTTGCCGCCGCCCGTGCGGTTGCTGCTCACCGTCTGCCGCGCCTGAATGGCACTTTCCAAATCGGGGCTGATGGGCTTATCCCACAGCTCTTTTTTGCTGACCCCGCTGGCCGCCACCACCTGGTCCCGATCCACGATGCACGCGATGTGCCCCAGGGAGCGGAACAGCGATTCCGTGTAGTCCTTGGCAAAGGAACTCATTTCCCCAATGGGGGAATACTTCTTCAAAATCACTTCGCCGTCCCGGTCCGTGTAAATTTCCAGCGGGTCACCCTCGCGGATGCGCAGGGTGCGGCGGATTTCCTTGGGGATCACCACGCGGCCCAACTCGTCAATCCTTCTTACGATACCTGTCGCTCGCAATTTCTCGCGCCTCCTTGACTGTTATCAGCCATAGGTTTTCCATGGAAACGGGATTTATGCGAAAGGAAGGGGCGGGAAGATTTGGAAGGCGGGGGCGAAAAACAAGAATGAAAACGCGGGGTTTATTTGAAAGGCTGGTTGGAAAATAATTCGAGGGCAGCGGCGTGGCCGGGACGGAACGGGCTGACGAAAAGCCGCGTTTACGGCGTTTCGCCGATCAGCAGGATTTCGCCCGCCGCGCCTTGCGTAAATTCTATGCGCATTTCGGAAACGGTCAGGGGGCTAAAGGGCAGGATCACGGCCTGGCCGGGCTTTCCGTCCGCGGGCAGGGAAAAGGTGTCGGTCAAAGCGCCGTTGAAGGTGACTTTTCCGGAAAGCGCCTGGCCGGGGGCGGGGTAAATCATCAGCAAATCGGCGCTGGCCGGTTCATTCCAGCGGTAGGACACGCTGCTTCCCCGCCATATATATGCTTCCGAGGCGGGGCTTACGCAGGAATCGCCGTCGGTGAGCAGGCCCTGGTCATCGCCCTCGCAGACAGCCAGGGGCAGCATGTTCCGGCAGCCGATCTCTTGCAGGGGCCGAAGCTGCGGGGCCAGGGTGGGGCCGTTGATGAAGGCCGTGCCGTCGGCGTGGAATCCGGCCTGATCCACGCACAGCTGCCGGTTGCCGGAAGGGGCCTGGGGATAGGTGTGGGTGTGGTAGGAAGTGAATAATTCGTCCCCCATGGTGAAGCAGGCGTTGTGGCCGGGGCCGGACACGGTCACGCCCGTTTCGTCCTCCGCATACACCAGCAGGGGATTGTTTGCCTGCTTGGTATAAGGCCCCAGGGGCGCGTCCGCCACGGCCACGCTGACGGAATATTCCTTCATCCAATAGCCGTTGACGCTGTAAAACAGATAATACTTGCCGCCGTGCTTCACCACCGCGGGGCCTTCGTTCCACCGGGGATCGCCCGACCGGGTTTCCCAGTCGCCCTCGGGCTTCAGCAGCAGCACCGGGATCCCCTGTACCGACAGCAGATCGTCCGAAAGCCGCACGCCGTAAATATGGCTTTCCTGGCGGCCATCCACGGTGTTTTCCGAGCAGTCCCGCACATAGATCAGATAGGGGTTTCCCGCATCGTCCCAGGTCAGGGTGGCGTCGATGGTGGCATAGCCGAAATCCATCAGGGGCTTGCCCAGGGGGTCTTCATAAGGCCCTTCCGGGGCGCTGGCCAAGGCGACGCCGGTGCGCAGGCTGCCATTTTCCCGCAGGCGGGCGGTAAACAGCATCACGTATTGCTCGCCCACCTTGTAGACCTCCGGCGCCCAGTAATCCCCCGACGCCCAATTGACCTTTTTCAGCGCTTTGGACTTGTCAAAGGCGCGCAAATCCCCGCTGCGCCACACGTTGAAGCCGATGGAGCCGCCGGTGGCGAACATGGAATAGCCGGTTTCTTCTGATAGAATAAAGGGGTCGCCGATATCCTTGACAGAACGGGGATTGGATACGAAACGGTCCTTCACCGCGCTGTAATCCAGCACGGGCAGCTCTTCCCCCTGTGCGCAAATGGGCAGCAGCGTCAAAGCCAACAGCAAAAGCAACATATTCCGCATGACGATTCCTCCTGATTATCCTTTCACGCCCGCCTGCACGGAAATGCCTTGCAGGAAGTATTTCTGCGCCACCAGATACAGGATGAAGGGCGGCAGCATGGAAACGAGGCAGGAGGCGATCATGTGCGCCCACTTCTGTTCGTACTGGCCGCTGAGCAGGCGCAGGCCGGCGGTGAGCGTCTGGTTCTGCACGTCGGTCATGACGATGGAGGGCCAGAGGAAATCGTTCCACGCGCCGTTGAAGGAGAACAGCGCCACCACGATCATCACCGGGAAGATGGAGGGCAGGATCACGTGGACGTACACCTGCAGGCTGTTGGCCCCGTCGATGGTGGCGGCCTCGTCCAGCACCTTGGGAATGCCCCGCATGAAATTGCGGATGAGGAAAATATTGAATACCCCGGCCAGGCTGGGCCAGATGAGGGCGTTCAGGTTGTTGATCCATCCCAAGGCGTTGGCGATGCGGAACATGGGCAGCAGATTCACCACGTTGGGGAACATGCTCATGTACATCAGCGCCCAGAAAATCTTTTCCCCGCCCTTGAAATGCAGCCGTTCATAGGCATAGGCGGACAGGGAGGTGATGAACACGGCGCACACCGTGACGGTAACGGACACGACGAAGGAATTTTTGAACATGGACAGGATGTTGGCGGTGGTGTTGGTGCCGCTGCCGCCCACGAACATTTCGATATAATTGACCACCGTCCACTGCCGGGGCACCAGGCGGGTGAGATAATCCCAGGGGCCGGTGACCGTGGCGAAGGACGTGATGAAATCCGAATCCGTCTTAAAGGAGTTCAGCACCAGCCACAGGATGGGCACGATCCACGCCACGCCCAAGAGAATCATGAAGGTCAGCGCCGCGCGCTTTCCCGCTTTTCCGGATACCATAGAAGCAGCCCCTCCTTTCTCAATCGGGCGCGTTGGAGCGCATGAGCTTCAGCTGGAAGAACGAAACGATCATGATGCACACGCCCAGCACCAGCGCCATGGCGGCGGACATGCCCGCCACCTGCTTTTTCACGGCGTTTTCCTGAATGTACATCAGCAGCACCGCGTTGGCCTCCCGGTTGGCAAAGCCGGTGAGGATCAGGGGCTGGCCGTAGATGTTGAACTGGGCCACCACGGAGGTGACGAAGGTGTACATCAGGGGATAGCGCATGCCGGGCAGGGTGATGTGGACGAACTTCTGCCACGCGCCCGCGCCGTCCACGGAGGCGGCCTCGTAATGATCCTGGGGGATGGAGGCCAGGGCGCTCTGGTAAATGACCATGGTGGCGCCTGTACACCACCACACCGTGACCACCACGATCACGATCCAGGAATAGGGCGGGGTGAACCAGTTTTCCGTGGAGCCGAAGAAGCGGTTCATCACGCCGTAGTCCGGGCTGAACATATAGCGCCAGCTCAGGGTGACGGTGGTGATGGACAAAAGGCTTGGGAAATAATAGATGGCCTGGAAGAACTTGCTTCCCTTCGCTTTCGCGTGCAGGGCCAGGGCCAGGGTCAGCGGCACGGCGATGCAGAAGGGCACGGAATAAAGCACGAACTTCACCGTGTTCCACAGGCCGTTCCGCAGCTGTCGGTAATACGTGTTCTGGCTGTCAAAGAGCATGGTTTTGAAGTTGTCCAGCCCGATGAACACCGGCTCGTTGAACAGATCCCACTTGGTAAAGGCGGCGTAAATGCCGTACACCGCGGGGGTGATGAAGAAAATGATGAAGAAGAACAGGTGGGGGGCGATGTAGGCGTAGGGCAGCAGATCGTGCCCCACGCGCCGCCGCTCCTGCTCCTTGCGCCACTTCGGCATGCACAGCAGGGCGGTCAGCCCGCAGGCGGCCAGAGCCAAAAACGCGCCGGGAGAAAAGGAAGTTTCGATGCTCTTTACGTCCCGCTTCTTGAATTTCACGCCCGCGTCCTTCAGCGCCTCGCTCAGGGGCGTATACAGGGCGGAATTCATTTGTTCCCTGGAAAAGAAGATCAGGAACAGGCCGAAGGCCAGGAAGGCGACCAGCGAAAACATCATGGCCACGTTCCGCTGACGGCCCGCTGTGGCGATCAGGGCGCACAGCATGCACACCAGCGCCACGGGGATCAGCAGGATGCTGGCGCTGGACAGGGAGAAGAAAAGCTGGGGCAGCGGCATGGAAGTGCTGACCGTGGTTTCCTTCAGGGTGGTGCTGGCGTTTACGCCCGACAGGGCGAAGAAAACGAAGAAGGCCAGCGCCAGCAGGATCGCGCCCAGCGCGTTCGGCGTCATCGCCCGTTTCCTGGCGGCGGTTACCGTCTGACTCATCCGGGAAACACCTCTTTCCAAAGCGGTTGGTAATTCAAGCAGGAGGGGGCGAAGGGAAAACCCTCCGCCCCGGAAATAGTGGGTATAATTACTGCGCGGCGATGGCGTCGGCGATTTCCTGGTCGATCTGGGCCAGCGCGTCGTCAATGGAGATGGTGCCGTCCACGAAGTCCCAGCCTACGCGGGAGAACGCAGTGTCGAACAGGCCCCAGTACAGGTACTTGTAGATGGCCAGCTCGTCGGAACGGGCGGGGTCGGCCAGGAAGGCCTGGGGATATTCGGTGAATTCCGCCACATCGTTGATGGACAGGTGGGCGGGGCACTGGCCGGCATCCTTGGCCCAGGTCAGGCTGTTTTCACCCATGAAGTTGACGAACTTGGCCACGGCCAGGTCTTCTTCCTCGGTGCGGTTTTCATCGGCGAACTGCACAAAGTTGTGAGAGGAGGTCCAGCTCATGCAGGTTTCGGGGGTGTAGCAGATGGCGGGCAGCATGCCGAATTCGATGCCGGCGTCCACCACGGCGGCCTTCATCCAGATGCCTTCGGACCACACCAGCATGTTGCCGGAATAGAATTCAGAGGAATAGTCCGTGTTTTTGACGGAGGTGTAGCCGCCTTCCCACAGGTCCTTCATGGTCTCGAAAACCTTGCGCATGTTGGCGTTGTTGATGGAGGGATTCACGCCGTCTTCGCTCAGGGTCAGGTTGGGATCCAGCTGGCCGTAGTAGCACAGCAGCTGCGCGCGCATCCAGCCTAAGTCGGTCACATAGCCGGTGAAGCCCGCGGCCTTGGCCTTGTCGCCCAGTTCCTTCACTTCGTCGAAGGTCAGGTAGCCGTCTTCCACATAGCTGTTCAGGTCATACTGGGCGAACAGATCCTTGTTGTAGTAGGTCACATAGGAGTGAACGTCCAGCGGGATGCCGTAGTGTTCGCCGTCGATATCGGTGCGGGCCCAGGCGGCGGCGTTGTAGTTTTCTTCCTTCACGCCCGCTTCGGCGATCAGGTCCAGATCATAGGAATAGAGCATATCCTGGTTCACAAAGTTGGGGATGCGCTCGATGTGTACGATGCACACGGAGGGGATGCCGGTGCCGGTCTGCACGGTGAGGGGGATTTTCTGGTACAGGTCGTCGGCGGTCATGGGGGTGTGGGTCACATGCACTTCATCCTGGGACGCGTTGAAAGCGTCCACCATGCCCTGCATGGTCGCGCCGTCCGCGCCGGTGAATACGGACCAGTAGGTGATTTCGATGGGTTCCGCGTGGGCCACGGCGGCCAGGGACAGCACCATCATCAGGGACAGTACCAGGGCCAGGAACTTTTTCATGGGGATACCTCCTTTTATTTTCTACCGCGTTCTTCGCGGTAAAATACGGTTTCAGGAAACCTGATTGGTGTTCGCGTCCGGATTGCGGTTGAGGGAAGCGAAGCACGCGGGGTCGATCTTGGGCTTGCGGTCCGGGGTGACCAGGCCGTTGATTTCCTGCATCACGTCGGTGAGCTGCGTGTAGCAGTAGCCCTGGCAGTAGGGGATATTCCGGATGGCGTCGGTGACGCTTTGGAACCGGGCGAAGAAGGCTTCTTCATCCGTCACCTTGTCGTGATAGCCCCAGCTTTCCATGCCGCCCGCGTCGCCCTGCAGGCCGATGCTGGAGAAGGCGATGCCGCCGTATTCCGTCACGAGAAACGCTTCCTTCCCCGTAGGCGTTACGCCCAGGGCGTAGCAGGGCCGCCAGTCGCAGGCGTGCTTTTCCACCTGCTCCCGGGAGGCGAAGTGGGCCGCAATCACCGCGCCGTCCGCCGCGTAATCGTGCAGGGCGCAGATGTCCGTTTCCACCTGCTCCCACCCGTCGTTGACGGACACCAGGCGCGTGCCGTCCAGGGCCTTGGCGGTGTGGTACAGCATCCGGGCCAGGGCCTGCTGGCGTTTGTCGGTGTAAATCTGCCGCACGCCCCAGCTTTCGTTCAGGGGCACCCAGGCGATAATGGAGGGGTGGTTGAAATCCCGGTCGATGAAGCCGCTCAGGGTTTCATACAGGTTGTTGACGGAATCATCGCAGAATTCATAGGGGCTGGGGATTTCGCCCCACACCAGCAGGCCCATTTTGTCCGCCCAGTAGTAGTAGCGGGGGTCTTCCAATTTTTGATGCTTCCGCGCGCCGTTGTAACCGAAGGCCAAGGTCAGGCGAATATCCTCCCGAATGGCTTCGTCGCTGGGCGGGGTGATGAGGGAATCGGGCCAGTAGCCCTGATCCAGCACCAGGCGCTGGTACAGGGGGCAGTTGTTCAGGTACACCTTGCCGTCCTTGACCTCGACCTTCCGCATGCCGAAGTAGGTGCGCACGTGGTCGATCACTTCGTTTTCACGCCGGAGGTAAATATCCACGTCGTACAGCTCGGGATGATCCGGCGTCCATACGTGCAGCGGCTCCAGGGAACCCTGAACGATCAGATCCATGGGCACGGAAACGCGGCGGGACTGTTCTTTCATCCGCAGGGAACGCACGGGGCGTCCCTCGAAGCTCAGGGCAATTTCGATGTCCAGCGCTTCTTCCGGCGCCCGATCCAGCTCCAAATCCACGGTACACTGGTGCCGGTCAAAATCCGGGGTGACGTGGGCGCGGGTCAGGGCCGTTTCGCCCACCGCCTCCAGGTACACCGTCTGCCAGATGCCGCTGACCGGCGTGTACCAGCAGCCCATCAGGCCCCGCTGCCAATACTGCTTGCCCCGGGGCTGGGCACAGTCGGGCCGATCCTCCACCCGCAGGCACAGATCGTTTTCCCCCGCCTGCAGCAGGGCGGTGATATCGAAGCAGAAGGGGGTGTAGCCGCCCCGGTGGCTGCCCGCCAGCTGGCCGTTCACATAGACCCGGGCTTCAAAGTCCACCGCGCCGAAGCGCAGCAGCACCCGCTTGCCCGCCATGGCCTGAGGGATTTCAAAGGAACGCCGGTACCACAGGATGGGGTGAATTTCGTCCGTAGGGCCGATGCCGCTCAGCTTCGTCTGATACGCGAAGGGCACGGTGATCCGTTTGTCAAAGGCGCGGCCCGGCGCGTACCACCGGGAAGAAAGCCCCTCGTCCCCGTCGTCAAAGGCAAACTGCCATTCCCCGTTCAGGTTTTCAAAGGCGTCTCGCTGGAAGTCGGGACGGGGATGCTCCGGACGAAATATGGAATGAATATTCATTCTCACATCTACCTCCATTCAGGCGTTCGTTTTCGATAGCTCCATAAATAATGTATTAGTTAGGACGTTTATTGCAGAAATTGTTCAAATAAACGCCGTTTAGCGCTTGTTTGCAACAAGATTTCTGTTGATAAGAAGATAGCACGAATCATTTCGGCTGTCAATAGGTTTTTGGAATTCCATAAAACTCGTATACTCAAACATAATAGGTTCAAAAATCATGGAGGAAACAGCGACAAAAAAAGAACCCGAACCTGTTTGGGAAAACAGGGTCAGGTTCTCGTCGTTTCGCCAACCTGAATTAGCCGTGGAAGTGGTAGCCCACGCGCAGCTTCAGCGCCTGGGGATAATCGCCGAATTTTTCACCGAACAGGTTCAGGCCGCCCACGTTCTCCGCGTCCGCGGGCACGCCGATGCGCACGCTGATGTAGCGGTACGGGTCCAGCGCCAGATCCTGGATGCGCACGTCGCTGATCTTCTGGTTGTCCAGGTAGCTTCCGCTGCCGTCCACCCGCCAGATTTTCAGGAAGCCGAATTGGGTGCTTGATTCGCTCCACCATTCCGGGGTCAGGATGCCCCGGCGGCCGCCGCAGTCGCAGGGGGAGGTCCAAATGCCGAGGCGCTTGCCGTTCACCTCCACCGCGATGTCGCTCTTCCAGGGGTCGCGGTACATGGGGGCCTCCGAACAGGCTTCAAAGGAGATTTCCAGCCAGTCCACCCCGGTATACAGGGGATCGACGGCGGAAAACCGGTATTCCAGAAAGCCCTGCTGCATCCAGATCAGCTGGGCGGAAAAACGCTCCGGCAGATAAAAGGAGGCGGGCACGTCCATCATGCCGATCAGGGTGTTGGCCCCCGCCAGGCCGCAGGTGGGCTTCACCCCCTCCGCCATGCTGTAGCCGCCGATGGGCATACTGTAGGCGATGCTCTGCTCCGGCGAATCGTCCGGCAGATCTAAGCTGATATTCACCCGGTCCAGCCGCCGGGAACACAGCTTCATGGTGCCGCGCATGCCGGGCTGGTTTTCCGTGGTGATGACCCCCGCCTTTTTCAGCACCTGCACCGCCAGCGCGGCGGTGGACATGGGCAGATCCAGCGCCTCCGCGATTTCCCCGATGCTCATGCTTTTCCGCCCCAACAGACGCATCACGTCCAGCCGGATGGGGGACGACAGCGCGTGGCAGATGGTGGCGAGGGTCTCCGGATCATCCAGCCCTAACTGGGCGATTTTCCCCTGAATATCACTCACGTTTTGAAGCCTCCCATGCGCCCGCCGGCGGCAGGCATATCCTCCAATAAACCAGCCTTGATTTCCGTTCCATTCTACCACAAATGCCGGGCTGCTTCAAGCGCTTTGCGCGGACGGGCTACGACGCACGGAAGAATGAAAAATTGGGATTTGTAGGGGAGAGGGAACCCCTGGGGCGTAATGTTTATTGCGCACCACACGTTCTGTTCACGCGCCGGGAGTCAGCGGCATGCTGCCCCGGCGCGTTTTCGGTGTAATCAAGATGCCATCGTCCTCGTTGCCAACCTTGCCGATGAAGCGGTAGTAGATGTCGATCCGCATAACCGCTTCGCCGTCAATGACTTCCTTCTCATGCACGACCACTTTCTCGATCAGCGTGTGCAGGAGTTCTTCGGTCAATTCGGTGATGTTCGTGTACTGCTCTACTAAGGCAGCAAATTCTTTTGCGTCACGGCTTTGACGGGCATAGTTGGCAAGCAGGGCTTGAATTTCATTGTACCTGTCTTTCAGCTTCTTGGATTCTGCCTCGTAGTCGGCGGATAGACTGGCAAAGCGTTCGTCGGAGATGCGTCCGAACACATTGTCCTCGTAAAGCCGTTTCATCAGAATGTCGAGTTCGGAGATGCGCCGGTGGCATTGCTCCGCTTCCTTCGTATAGGACGCTTTTTCACCGATCCATTCCTTTTCGGAAAGCTGAATCAGATATGCAATGTACTTTTCCTTATCTTCCGCCGCAAAACTTGCGTGACGCTGAATGTCGTCCAGAAGCACAGCATTGATCTGCTTCACAGAAATGTAGTGGGTGGAGCATTCCTTGCCGCCATAGTGTCGATGTTTACCGCAGCAGTAATGTCCGCAGATTTTCCTGCCTGTGGCGGAGGAAAACTCCATGCGGCTGTTGCAGCCTCCACAGAACATCAGGCCCCGGAGCTTGTTTTCTGGATTCGCGGTAGGCGCGGGCTGTTTGACCTGGACACGCTGCTGAACGGTATAGAAGGTAGCCTCATCCACCAGCGCTTCGTGTGTGCCTTCTACCGTGATCCATTCTTCCTGCGGCCTGGCTACAATGCGCTTATCCTTGAAGGATTTCGTCTGCGTTTTCTGCCAGACCAGCTTGCCCAGGTAAACGGGATTGCGAAGGATGCCGCGAACGGTCGTCTGATCCCATTTGTTCGGATACTTCGCACGTTCTGCTGTTTCGTATTTCCCATACGCCTGCATGAG
>JAFSNT010000142.1 GCA_017443295.1 Clostridia bacterium | reverse complement strand
TTGTTCTGTGCTATAATTCCTTCCGGTATAGTTTATCATCAACCTGATTATACCAAAAAAACGGAAATCTCCCAAGTACTTTCACTTGAGAGATTTCTGTTTTTTATGTCCGTTTTTCCAGAGGACTTTTTTCACAGCCCCATTCTGCGTGGGGTACAAATAGGTTTTCTTGTCTGCCTTTTTGACAGCGCGAAGAACGCGCGAATGGAACGTGCCGTTTATTGTCCCGCGGCGGCGCGGATCTCCAGGATCGTTTCAACGGACACGGCAAAGATGGACGCCAGCGCCACGAGATTATCCACCGTGGGCAAAGAAACGCCGTGCTGCCAGTTGTAGATGGCCTGGGGCGTCGTAAAACCCAGCATCCCCTGCAACTGGCGGACGGTAATCCCGCGCTGCTGCCGCATCGATTGAATGTTCTGACCGGTCTGCGCCATGTCGACGACAGGTAAATTCTTCTGCGTCTCCCTTCCGGCGTCCGGTTAAATTGGAAAGCTGAGGCAAAGCGCCGACGGCTGTTATTTCGCGATCTTTCTGGCGAGCCACACCACCAGGCAGGAACCCGCCACCGCGAGCAGGATGCTGGACACCCAGCCCCCGCTGCCGATCCCGACCAGATTTCCCAAGAATCCGCCCACGAGACCGCCCACGATGCCCAGCAGCGCGTTCTGGAAAAAGCTTTTGGGATTTCCGTTCATGATCTTGTTGGCGATGGCGCCGGACAGCGCGCCGATCACCAGCGACGCTAACAGATGAAGCAGCATATCGTTTCACTCCTTACTTTCTGAAGTGTATTTTTTCAGCAGTCAGGCAGACGCCTTTCCGCGCATGCATTATAAGAGGGCGCGGCGCTTTTGTCAATTGCGCGGGGATTATTCCACCCGGGCGTCCACCGCCATGGCGGCCTTATCCTGCGCCTTGCTGACGAAATCGCTGACGGTGGTGTTGATGTCCGGGCCGCGGAAAGCGTACCGGGTGCCCAGCAGGAGACCGGCGAACAGCACGATCAGGGAGAAGGGCCAAACCAGGATCATGAGCAGGGCCATCACGGTGATGGGCATGGCCGCCATCTCAGCGCCCTTGCGGCTGATGACGAACTGGTTTTTGTTGCCCAGGGTGATCATCTTCCTGATCCAGGAACCCAGCTTGGACAGGGTTCCTTTCACTTCGCCGCGGTGGGCGGAACGGCGGGTTTCATCGGTCTTTTCCTGAGTGGTGAATTCGGGAGCGCCGTTGACCTTGCCTTCGCTTTCCAGCAACACCAGCGCGTCCAGCATGTCCCAATCGCTTTTTTCCAGGGCGGCTTTCGCCTCCTCGTAGGTGACGCTGGCCTTGGTCCGCAGGTTTTCTACCATCTCGAAATGATCCATCTTTATTTCCTCCTTGGCGTTGAAGCCGGTTTTTTTCTGTGTTTCCCCGGGAGCGTTTTCTTTGCTCTCCCTTGGAACGGTTATAGAATAAACCACGAAAATGAAAGCAGCAGGGGGAAAATGATTAGAAAGCCATGAGAAAACAGGAAGGAAATTCTCATGCATATGCCCGGGAAGCCTTTGCGCTTTTCGGCAAAAGAAAAACCCCGGCGCTGCGGGGTTCATTCGATATAAATGATAAAAGATACGGCAAAGCGGATCATTTCGCGGCGTTGTGGTAGCTCATGACCTCGCCGGGGGAGGATTCCATGTGCACCCGGTTGATTTCCTCCAGCACGGCTTTCCGGGGGGTGGGCTGGCAGTAGGGGCAGGGCTTGAGCTTGGCAAAAGCGCCGTTCTCCAATTCCCCGTAAGTAAAGGCCGTCAGGGGCAGCACGGATTTTTTCACCCCGGGGCAGTTCGCCACGGCATGATAATTCGCGCCGCCCTTGGGGTTGTAGTACAGGGGGGTGCTGTCGTCGGGAATCTGCACCTGTCTTCCCTGGTAATCCTCCCAAATCACCATTTTAACGCAGTTCTTGTCCTTCCGGTTCTTGATCAGATCGGCCAGCACCTTCATATTATAGCCGTCAGCGTTCTTTTTGGCCTGCACCCGGATGCAGCCGTGGCTGGAGCGGGAACCCAAATTGGGCTCGAAGGGGGCGTAGTCCTTGGAATCGCTGTACTTATTATAGGGCACCTCATGCAGATAATCCGCCTGATTGAACCGCAGGGCGTAATCGCAGTGCATCTTTCCGTCGATCAGCGCCCCGGTCTTGGTGTAGATAATCAAAAATTCGCCGGAGCGCGTTTCGTTATAGGGCTGGTTGGCATTATACAGGCCGGTGGAGATGGCCAGGGACGTTTCTAAATGGCCGTCCTTGAAGAAATAAAGACGCTGGGTCAGCTTATCAATGACGATGCCGTAATTCTGGTTCGCCTTCACGGTTTTCAGCTTATTGCTGCGGATATAGCCGGTGATGAAGGCGTTAAAGTTTTTCACCTTGCTGTCAAAGAAGCTGGTGGAATAGGTTTCCACCTTCGTCCAGCCGTTATTCAGCGTTTCCAGCACGTGGAGGGCCTGGCTCTGGCCCGTGACCACGCCGATCTGCCTGCTGTTTTCATCCGGCTCCTCATAGATCACGGTCTGCTTCATCTGGTCGATGTCCACGACCGTGATGGGGGCGGTCAGCATGGCCCACACGGCCGCATCGTCGGTAATATCCATGGGGGTACACCAATAGCAGCCTTCGTGTTCCGGGTGGTATTCGCTGCGCAGGGCGGGCGTGATCTCCGAGGGTACGGGCAGCACCCCCATCAAAAAATCTTCCTCTCCCAGGGCAGCGGGGCATAAAAGGCATAAAAGCAAAAGAATGGAAAGCAATCTGCGCATAAACAGCCTCCTTACGAATCATCAAAGAGAATATATCACGAGAACCGTTCATTTGCAAGCCGCTGCCGACAATCTTTACAATTGCCCTGAAAAAACAGGGGAGGCGCGGACGTTTTTTGTCCGCGCCTCCCCATGCGCTTATGACTGCTTATGACAGGCCCCGGCCATGGGGCAGCAGCCGCAATTGCAGCCGCAGGAGGATTTGCCTTTCTTTTTATCCCTGTATAGCTTTACGATGACGCCGGTCACCGCGCCGAGCAAAAGAAGACTGACAAGGATCGTTCCCGCGTTTTCCATGATTGCGTTCAGCATACGATCACACCTTTCGGGTCAGATTGGTGGCCTCCTGATACTTTTTGAAGAACAGCATGTAGATCATCACGCCCAGCACGGCCAGGGCCGCGATCAGGCCCACGATATTCAAATTGCCGGTAAACAGCCCGCCGAACTGATAGATCATGAGGCTAATTGCATAGGCGAAGCCGCACTGCCAGGCGATGGCGAACCAAGTCCATTTGGCGCTGTTCATTTCCCGCTTGATGGCCCCGATGGCGGCGAAGCAGGGGGCGCACAGCAGGTTGAACACCAGGAAGGCGTAGGCGGCCACGCCGGTGAAGGCAGCGGCAAGGTTGGCGTAGGCTTCCGTGCCGCCGTAGAGGATGCCCATGGTGCCCACGATGTTTTCCTTGGCGATGAGGCCGGTGATGGAGGCCACGGTGGCCTGCCAGGTGCCGAAGCCTAAGGGCGCGAAGATCCAGGCGATCCAGCCGCCCACCTTCGCTAAAATGGACAGCTCCAGTTCTTCTTTTTCCAGCATGCCGAACGCGCCGTCCTTGACGCCGAAGCGGCTTAAGAACCACACCAGGATGGTGGAAAGCAGGATGATGGTGCCCGCTTTTTTAATGAAGCTCCAGCCGCGTTCCCACATGGAGCGGAGGACGTTTCCCAGGGTGGGCCAGTGGTAGGCGGGCAGCTCCATCACGAAGGGCGCGGGTTCGCCCGCGAAACGCTGGGTCTTTTTCAGGATGACGCCGCTTAAGATGATAGCCGCCATGCCGATGAAGTAAGCGCTGGTGGCCACCCAGGCGGAGCCGCCGAAGATGGCCCCGGCTATCATGGAAATGAAGGGGATTTTGGCGCTGCACGGGATGAAGGTGGTGGTGATGATGGTCATGCGCCGGTCGCGCTCATTTTCAATGGTGCGGCTGGCCATGATGCCCGGCACGCCGCAGCCCACGCCGATGAGCATGGGGATGAAGGATTTGCCGCTCAGGCCGAATTTGCGGAAGATGCGGTCCAGCACGAAGGCGATGCGGGCCATGTAGCCGCAGGCTTCTAAGAAGGCCAGCAGGAAGAACAGCACCAGCATCTGGGGCAGGAAGCCCAGTACTGAACCGACGCCCGCCACAATGCCGTCTAAGATCAGCCCTTTCAGCCAGTCCGCCGCGTTGATGGTGTCCAGGCCGCTTTCCACCAGCGCCGGAATGCCGGGTATCCACGTGCCGTAGTCAGCCGGGTCGGGCGCGCCCGGGGCGGATTTGTAGCCGTCCTCGGTGCTTAAATATTCCGCCACGGCGGCCTGCAGGTCCGCTTTGCCGGTGCCGGGGTGTTCTTCCGTCTCCAGGGTTTCTTCGTCCTGGGTGACGTAGGTCACGGAAGCGTCCTCCGGCACAGCCGCCAGCAGGGCGTTCAGGGAGGCTTCGGGATTTTCTTCGTCGATTTCGATTGCGTACTGTTCCGCGAAGGCGGAAAGGATAACGTCGGTATCGCCGTAGCGCTCCGCCGCTTCCTCATACTGCGCCGCGCCATTGCCGAACAGGTGGTAGCCGTCGCCGAACAGATTATCGTTCACCCAGTCCGTGGCGGGGGTGCCCACGGCTACCATGGCGATCCAGTACACCAGGAACATGACGGCGGCAAAGATGGGCAGGCCTAAGAAGCGGTTGGTGACCACCCTGTCGATCTTGTCCGAGGCGCTTAGGGAACCCGCGCTGTGCTTGCGGTAGCAGGATTTGATCACCTGGGCGATGTAGACGTAGCGCTCGCCCGTGATGATGCTCTCCGCGTCGTCGTCCAGCTCCTTTTCGGCGGCGGCAATGTCGGCTTCGATGTGCTTCAGGGTGTCCGGGGCGATGTTCAGCTGCTCCAGCACCTTATCGTCCCGCTCGAATACCTTGATGGCGTACCAGCGCTGCTGCTCCTCCGGCAGGCCGTGAACAATCGCTTCCTCGATGTGGGCCAGGGCGTGTTCCACCGGGCCGGAGAAGGTGTGCTGGGGCACGGTCTTTGCGCCCTTCGCCGCCTGAATGGCCGCTTCCGCCGCCTCCATGACGCCGGTGCCTTTCAGGGCGGAGATTTCCACCACCTTGCAGCCCAGCTGCTTGGCCAGGTCGGCGGTGTTCAGCTTGTCGCCATTCTTTTTCACCACGTCCATCATGTTGATGGCCACCACCACGGGGATGCCCAGCTCCACCAGCTGGGTGGTCAGGTACAGGTTGCGTTCCAGGTTGGTGCCGTCGATGATGTTCAGGATGGCGTCGGGGCGCTCTCCGATCAGATAATTCCGGGCCACCACTTCTTCCAGCGTATAGGGGGACAGGCTGTAAATGCCCGGCAGGTCGGTCACGGTCACGCCGTCATGCTTTTTCAGCCTGCCTTCCTTCTTTTCCACCGTCACGCCGGGCCAGTTGCCCACAAACTGATTGGAGCCGGTCAGGGCGTTGAACAGGGTGGTTTTCCCGCTGTTGGGGTTGCCCGCCAGGGCGATGCGGATATTCATGGTGTCTTCCTCCTGTTATTTATCACTAATTAGCAATTTCTAACCTATGGAGAAAAAAATCATTCCACTTCGATGCTTTCCGCGTCGGCCTTGCGCAGGGACAGTTCATACCCCCGCACGGTGATCTCGATGGGATCGCCCAAGGGAGCCACCTTGCGCACGAAGATTTCCACGCCCTTGGTAATGCCCATGTCCATGATCCTGCGCTTCACCGCGCCCTCGCCGTGGATTTTGACCACCTTGGCCTTGCCGCCCACCGGGATTTCCTTCAGGTTGTTCATTTTTTTCGCCTCCTGTCAGTTAAATCATGATTTTCCGGGCCATATCGTCGTTGATGGCTACGCGGGCTTCCTTCACCTTCACGATCACGTTGCCGTTCAGCGCCGTGATCACCTTCACGCTGCCGCCCACCACGAAACCCAAATTCTCCAAATGCTTCTTCACTTCCGGGCTTCCGCCGATCCTGCGGATGACGGATTCTTCTCCCGGGGCCGCGTAACTCAACGGCATCATCCTGCCCCCTCCCATCCGATGGATTCATCACGGCTTCTCTGTTAGCAATTTCTAACCGCAATTGGTATTATAGTTAGATGAATCTAATATGTCAAGCGTTTTTTTGATTTTTATGGTTTTTATTTTCCGACGCGCCCGGATCGGCCCAAATGGAGGAGGCACACCCTATATTTTGAATTGCCCAAACAAAAAAAGCGTGGAAAGATTCACGCTTTTTCTGCACATGGGCGGGAGAATGTATCAGTCCGCGCCGGCTAAGAGGGCGTCCAGCTCCGCCGGGGTGAAGGAGAAAACCGGCACCTCGAAGGAGGGGACGCTCAGCAGCTCGGGCGGGAAGAAGAACACGATACGGCCTTCCTCGTCGGTATAAAAATCCTGGGTGGGGGAGAACTTGTCCTCAAAATCCTCCCGCGTCCAATGGGCGGCAATCACGCCCGCCCCCTGCTGCTCCTGGAAGCGCTCATACAGGACCGGCAGCAGGGCCTCCGCCATTTCATCGGAGGAACCGCCGATGATGCGGGCCACCTCGGGGTACATGTCCGGCTCCGCGTCCTCCATCAAATCGCCGTCCACCCCGGCCTGGATCAGGGTGACGCCCCGCAGGGTCAAGCTTTCCCCGGCGTAAGCGCCGCCCACGTCGAAGGTCAGGGGTTCCAGGGCGTACAGGGGGCCGCTTTCGCCCCGGGTCTGCACCCTGGTTTGCAGGATGGACAGCACCCGGCCGTTGTTGCAGACCACCGTGAAATCGTGGGTTACTTCGTTTTTCCCGTCGTAGCGCATATCCGGCGCGTTGGCGAACATGGGCAGCATGAGCTTGGCCCATTCGTCCAGGGCCATTTCATAGGTATCGTTGATGTGCGCGGCGGTGTAATCGTCCCCCGCGATGTGGGGATAGGCGTAGGAAAAATGGTACACCCAATCTTTTTCCTGGGGGTAGTAACGCTCGCCCGTCTTCCGCTCCACCGTCATTTCGCCCAGCGCGGGGGAGACCAGAAGCAGAAGCGCCGCAAGAAAGGATAAAAATCGTTTAGCCATGAGACAGCCCCCAAACAATAAAGGCGTTGCGGATGATTTCGGCGTAGAATTCATATTCCGCCTGCCGGTCCCTGGGGAAGGTCAGGGTGACGGTATACGTCCAGGGAAAATCGTCCGCCGTGACCACCATGATGAATTCGCCCGCGTTCATGAGGGTGAAAGCGTCGTACAGCGGTTCCGGCTTCACCGTTTTGCCGGGATGCGCCTCCAAGAAGTCCGCCATGGCCTGATCATAGGAAAGGTTTTCTTCCTTTGCGTCAATGGTCAGCGTAACGTCCCCTTCAATGTTTGTGAACACCCAATGATCCGGGGTCTCGTCCGCCAGCTCTAAGCTGCCGGGAACCTGAAGCTCGTATTCCAGTTCCTCGTTTTCCACCTCGGTCCACTCGCCGAAATTGCCGTCCCGGTAACAGGGGGAAAGGGAAATGGCGTTCACCGTATAGCCGAATTCCGTTTCCGGGGCGGGGCGCAGGGACAGCACCGCGTGGTTCGTCCAGGTGAGCAGCAGCTCCGGCGCCGTTTCCACGTCCGCCCCTTCTTCTTCGGTGTAATACAGGTCGCACCGCACCAGCAGATCCGTCCCGTCAAATTCCGCGGCGTAGAGATACGCGCCGTCCATGGCGATATCCCGAACTGCCGGGTTCATTTCCAGGCCGCCGTTCTTCGCCGCCACAAAGGGATCGCCGGTCAGCGCCGCCGGGTCGCAGGTTCCGTTGGTAAAAATCTGCTGATACAATTGTTTTGCTTCTCCATCGGAAATCCAGGTGGTTTCCCGGGTCAGCAGCACGGCGGCCCACAGCGCCTGGGCGGTCAAAGCCGCGCCGGGGGCCTGATCCTTATTGATTACCTCGCAGGCGTCCATGCCGTAGCATTCCTCCGGAATGGCCGCAACGGCGATGCGCACCAGCGTTTGCAGCTTTTCATCCGCCGCCGCCTCAAAGGCCTGCAATTCCCGCGCGGGCGCGGCCAGGGCGGGCACGGCGCTCACTGTCAGGCACAAGGCCAGCAGCAGGGCAATGCACTTTTTTCCGTTCATGTAATAGAACCTCCTTAGGTACTTATTTGCAAAAGGCTACGCAAAAAGGCAAAAAAGTCCGTAAACCTTTATGGCTTTCTTGGAAGGGGGGCTGGGGGAAACCATTCTTTGGCCTCCAAAGAATGGTTTCCCCCAGAAAATTTCCCCGGTTCATCCAAATAACGTTATTCCTCTCCTTTTTCTTCCTTTTCTTCCGCTTTTTCTCCGGCGGGATTCAGCACCGTTACCGTGGCCCATTCCACCCGGCGGCCCGTGATTTCCTCCGCCCGGATGCGCAGGCCGTAGCACTCCACCACGGGATGGGAGCCGTCTTTGGGAATGGTCATCATGCGGCTGAAAATCAGCCCGCCTAAGGATTCATAGCCCTGGCCCGTGGGAATGTGCAGATCGAGGGCTTCGTTGATGACCTCGATCATGGCCCCGCCCGCCATGCGGTACTGGTTATCGCCGATTTTCTGGATCTCCTGGGGGAGAGGCTTGTCGTACTCGTCGTAAATGTTGCCCACGATTTCTTCGAGCAAATCTTCCATGGTGATCAGGCCGCTGGTGCCGCCGTATTCGTCCACCACGATGGCGATATGGGTCTTTTTCTTCTGCATGTCCCGGAACAGCACGTCGGTGCGCACGGATTCCGGCACGAAATAGGCGGGGCGCAGGATTTCCCGCAGGGTCTTTTTCCCGCCGGTGGACAGGGCCAGCAGGTAATCCCTGGTGGTGAAGGTGCCCAGCACGTCGTCCAAATCCTCCCCGTACACCGGGAAGCGGGACAGGCCGCTTTCGGCAATCACCTTCATAATTTCCTTGTTGGTGGCGTCCACCTGCAGGGCGGTCACGTCGGTGCGGTGGGTCATACAGTCGGCGGCGGTCATGTTGTTGAACTCGAAAATGTTCTCGATCATGTCCCGCTCGTTGCCCTCGATGGCCCCTTTTTCCTCGCCCATGTCAACCATCATGCGAATTTCGTCCTCGGTCACTTCTTCCTCCGTGGCGGCGGGGTCGATGCCGAACAGGCGCAGCACGCCGTTCACCGATTTGGTCAGCAGCCACACCACGGGTTTCGTCGCCTTGGCCGTTACGCTGATGACCCCGCACACTGCCCGGGCCACCGCTTCCGGCTCCTTCATGGCCACCCGCTTGGGCACCAGCTCGCCGAAAATCAAGGTGAAATAGGAAAGGATCAGGGTGATCAGCACCACGCACAGGGTGTTCAGCGTGCCCGCGGAAAGCAGGGTAAAGCCCCAGGTATCCCGGATCAGGCTCACCATGGGGGCGGCGAAGTTGTCCGCCGCGAAGGCGCTGCCCAAAAAGCCCGCCAGGGTAATGGCGATCTGGATGGTACTCAAAAAGCCAGAGGGCTCTAAGATCATGTTCAGCAGCTTCCGGGAGGTTTTGTCCCCTTCCTCCGCCTTGTGGCGCAGCTTCGTTTCGCTCAGGGACACGACGGCGATTTCCGCCGCGGCAAAAAAGGCGTTGATGGCGATCAGTGCCACCTGGATCAGCAGCAGATAGCCGACGGGGGTATCCAAGAAAAAATCACTCCGTTTCCTTACTTGCGGCACACCGTGTGCCGTAACACAATTATAACATATCCGCCCGCGGATTTCCACTGAAAGCGACTGTCATTTTATACACAAAAATGAAAAAACGCCTTGACAAACCCCCGCGATTGCGGTATGCTTTTTTTGATTGAAAGCGATACGCAAAGGCGACGGAGAACAAAGCTGAATCCGGCTTTTTCGTTTGATTCCCGCGGCGGGCGGCGCGCCTGCCGTGAAAATAAAAAAATGGAGGAATGACCGCGATGAAAAAGATTCTGGCTCTGGTATTGGCCCTGACGATGGCGCTGGGCTGCGCCGCGTTCGCCATGGCCGAGGACGACATCACCCTGGACGTGATTATCTGCCAGTACGGCCCCAACACCCAGGAATGGTTCCTGGGCAAGGGCATGAACGGCACCAACTTTGTGGACAAGTTTGAAGCCGAGAACCCCGGCGTGAAGCTGAACCTGGAAGTGGTTTCCTGGAACGACGTGTACAGCGTGGTTTCCACCCGCATCACCAACAAGAACGCGCCTGACATCCTGAATATCGACGTGTTTGCCAACTACGCGGCCGAGGGCCTGCTGCTGCCCGTGAAGGACTACTGCCCCGAAGAACTGTTCAACGACTTCTTCCCCTCCTTCATCGAACAGTCCGTGATCAACGGCGTGGTGTGGGCCGTGCCCGATCTGGCCTCCGCCCGCGCCCTGTACTATAACGTGGATCTGCTCACCGAAGCGGGCGTGGAAAAGGTGCCCGCCACCTGGGCCGAGCTGGAAGACGCCTGCCAGGCCATCATTGACTACTACGGCGGCGAAGTGTATCCCTGGGGCATCGACATGACCACCGACGAAGGCCAGGCCGC